>JACQPZ010000057.1 GCA_016207265.1 Candidatus Latescibacterota bacterium
GTCCGATTCTCATTCCTCACCGCCCTTCTTCGCGGCCGGGCCGCTCTTCTTCGGAGCCGGGCCGGCCTTCCGTGCCGGCGCCGCCTTGCGTCCCGGCGACGCGGCTTTGCGAACCGGTGCAGCCCTCCGGGCGGGCGCGGCCTTCGGGGCCGGGGCGCCCGTCTCTCCCGACGCTGCCTCGCGGCCTGCCGCGTGACCCTCGGCGCCCTCGCCGCCCGCAGGCGCACCACCCGCGCCGCCGTCCACGCTCTCGACCCGAACGAGATAGCGCACCGTGTCGATCATCCCGCGGATCTGGGGCGTGTCCTCGTGGACGACGGAGTGGCGGATGCGCCTGAGCCCCAGCGCGGCCAGCGTGCGCTTGTGGGTCTCGATGCAGCGGATCTTGCTCCGCTCCTGCGTGATCTTAACGAGCGGCATCTTCTTCCACCGCAGCCTTTCGCCGGATTCCCAGAAGCTCGTCCACCGTCTTCCCCCGCGTCGCGGCGACGTCCCGCGCGTGCCTCAGGCTCTGGAGCCCGTTCACCGTCGCCTTGACGACGTTGTGCGGGTTCCCCGAGCCGAGTGATTTCGTGAGCACGTCCTTGATCCCCGCGGCCTCGAGCACGGCGCGCACCGCGCCTCCCGCGATCACGCCCGTTCCGGCGGTCGCCGGCTTCAGCATCACGGCGCCGGCGCCGAAGCGGCCCACCACCTGGTGCGGAATGCTCGTCTTCTGGAGCGCCACCGCGAACATGCCCTTCTTGGCCGCGTCGCCCGCCTTTCGGATCGCGTCCGAGACCTCGTTCGCCTTGCCGAGCCCGACGCCCACGCGTCCCTTGCCGTCGCCGATCGCGACGATCGCGTTGAAGCTGAACCGGCGTCCGCCCTTGACCACCTTGGCGACGCGATTCACGTGGATCACGCGCTCGATGAACTCCGAGTCCTGCTGCGACTGCATCCGTCCGCGCATTCCTGGGTGCGCCATGAAGTCTCCTAGAAGTTCAGGCCGCCCTCACGGGCGCCGTCAGCGACCGCCTTGACCCGGCCGTGGTAGAGGTATCCGCCGCGGTCGAAGCAGACGCGCAGGATCCCCTTCTCCTTGGCCTTCGCGGCGAGGGAGCCACCGACGACCTTGCTCGCCGCGATCTTTCCTTTCATCGCCTTGACCTTCGGCGCGACGTCTTTGTCGCGCGAGGAGACGGTGAGGATCGTGCGGCCGGTAAGGTCGTCGACCAGCTGGGCGTAAATGTGATTCAAGCTCCGGTAGACGGCGAGGCGCGGCCGCTCGGCCGTGCCCGTCACCTTCTTCCGGATTCTCAGGTGCCGTCGTTGGCGGCCCCCGAGTCGTGGCGTCGCGCTCGATTTCATCGTTCCGTTCCGATCATGGCGTCGTATGCCTTACGCCTACCCGGCTACGCGGCCGTCTTTCCGCCCGCGGCCTTCCCGGCCTTGCGGCGGACGTACTCGCCGGCGTAGCGGATTCCTTTCCCCTTGTAGGGCTCGGGCGGCCTGAAGTCGCGGATGATGGCCGCCACCTGGCCCACCTGCTCCTTGCTGTACCCGCTCACGGTGATGCGCGTCGGGCTCTCCGCCGCGATCGAGATACCCGCGGGCGGCTCGAACTCGATGGGATGCGAATATCCGATCTGGAGCACGAGCTTCTTTCCGCTCATCTGCGCGCGGTATCCCGTGCCATGGATCTCGAGCGACTTGCTGAATCCCTTCGTCACGCCGAGCACCATGTTCGCGAGGACGGCGCGCGTCGTGCCGTGGAGCGCGAGCGCCTGCTTTCCTCCGCCGACCTGGGTGACGACGATCTCCTTGGGCTCGACCTTCACCTCGACGCCGTGCCCGAGACGGAACGTCATCTCCCCCTTCGGCCCCTTCACGCGCACGGCCTGCGCTTCGCGGCTCACCTGCACTCCGCTGGGGATCTCGATCGGCTTCTTTCCTACGCGTGATGCCATCGCCCGCTCCTACCAGATGCGACAGAGGTACTCGCCGCCGAGCCCCTCGTCCCGCGCTTCGATGTCGGTCATGATGCCGCTCGGCGTGGAAATGACGGCCGTCCCGATCCCGCCCTGCACTTTGGGGATGTCGTGGCGGCGCAGATACACGCGGCGGCCGGGCTTGCTCACGCGCTCGATCCCCTGGATGACGCTCCGCTCTTTCGCGTCGTACTTGAGATAGATGCGCAGAATGCCCTGCTTCCGGTCGTCGATCGACTTGTAGTTATTGATGAACTTCTCCTTCAAGAGCACCCGGATCAGCTCCGTCTTCAGCTTCGAGGCCGGAACGTCCACCTTCTTGTGCTTCGCCTTGCAGGCGTTGCGGATGCACGTCAGGAGATCCGCAATTGGATCGGTAACCGACATGGTCCCCTTTCGGCGCCGGGCGCTATGCCCGGGTTACCAGCTTGCCTTTACCACGCCCGGGATCTGGCCCATCAGGGCAAGCTCCCGGAAGCAGATGCGACAGACCCCGAAATCGCGGAGGAACCCGCGGGAGCGGCCGCACCGGTGGCACCGGTTGTAGCGGCGCACCTTGAACTTGGGCTGCCGCCGCCACTTTTCCATCAAGGACTTCTTCGCCAACCTCGCTCCTTTGCCGCGCGGCGTCTAGCGCTGGCGGAAGGGCATGTTCATCAGACGCAAGAGCTCCTGCCCCTCTTCGTCGCTATCCGCCGACGTGACGAACGTGATGTCCATCCCCCGGATCTTCTCCACCTTGTCGTAATTGATCTCCGGGAAGATGATCTGCTCGGTCACCCCGAGCGTGTAATTGCCCTGCCCGTCGAACGACTTCATCGGCACGCCCCGGAAGTCGCGGATCCGGGGCAGCGCCACGTTGATCAGCCGGTCGTAGAACTCGTACATCCGCGCGCCGCGGAGCGTCACCATGCATCCGATGGGCTGCCCCGCGCGCAGCTTGAAGTTCGCGATCGACTTCTTGGCCTTGCGGATCGAGGGCTTCTGCCCCGTGATCGTGGCTAGCTCGGCGACGGCCGCGTCCAGCATCTTGATGTTCTGGAGCGCGTCACCGACGCCCATGTTCACCACGATCTTCTTGAGCCGCGGCACTTCCATGGGATTCCCGTAGCCGAACCGCTTCATCAGATCGGGAAGGACACGCTTCTCGAAATGCTCCCTGAGCCTCGGAACGCGCGCGGGAGGCTCGGCCTCGCCGACCACGGGCGCGTGCCCGGCCCCCTCCTTCGCGCCGCCCTTCTTCTTGCCTTCGGCCTTGGGCTTCCCCTCACCCTTCGCCTTCGCCTCGGCCTTGGGCTTTCCCTCGCCCTTCGCCTCGCCGGCGCCCTTCGCCTCGCCGGCGCCCTTCGCCCCGCCGGCGCCCTTGGACGCCGCCCCGGCTTCCGGCTTCGCCTGCTTTTTCTCTTTTTCTTTCTCGTCGGCCATCAGCGCACTCTCGGGATCGACTCGCCGCACCGCGCGCAGTAGCGCTCGCGCTTCCCGTCCGACGCGCGCTTCATCGTCACGCGGACGCCGGTCTGGCATTTCGGGCAGAGGTGCATCACGTTCGAGACATGGATCGGGGCCTCGCGCTCGAGAATCCCGCCCTGGACCTTCTGGCTGCGCGGCTTCGTGTGCCGCTTGACGAAATTGATCTTCTCCACGATCAGCCGGCTCTCCTCGCGAAGGACCTTCAAGATCTTCCCGGTCTTTCCGCGGTCGTCGCCGGCGATCACCATCACCTGGTCGTTTTTCGCGAAATGGGACATGGCCATCCTCAGATCACTTCCGGCGCGAGAGAGATGATCTTCATGAACTCCCGCTCGCGCAGCTCCCGGGCCACGGGCCCGAAGATGCGCGTGCCCTTGGGCTCCTTCTGGTCGTCGATCAGCACCGCCGCGTTCTGGTCGAATCGGATGTACGAGCCGTCCTTGCGGCGGACTTCCTTCACCGTGCGGATCAGCACCGCCTTGTGGACGTCCCCCCTCTTGATCTGGGCGCCCGGAAGCGCGTCCTGGATCGAGACGACGATGATGTCTCCGAGCCGCCCGTACCGCTTGCGCGTGCCGCCCAGCACCTTCACGACGCGTGCGACGCGCGCCCCGGAGTTATCCGATATCGTGATGATGCTGCGTGGCTGAACCATCTCCGCTCTCCTCCTCCCGACCCGCTCAGCGCTCCACGCGCTTGATGAAGTCGAGAAGACGCCAACACTTGTCCTTGCTCAGAGGGCGCGTCTCCATGAATCGGATCACGTCGCCCACGTGGCACTCGTTCTTCTCATCGTGGACCTTGAAGCGGCTCCGGTGACGGACGTACTTCCCGTACTCCTGGTGCTTCACGAGGCGCTCGATCTGGGCCACCACCGTCTTGCGCATGGCGGTGCTCACGACCGTTCCGGTCATCACCTTTCGCCGGCTGCGATCCTTCGTTTCTTCTGCCATCAGGCCTTCGGCTCCTCGTGACCGGCGAGCTTTCGGATGCCCGTCCGGTGCTCGGTCAGAATCGTGCTCAGACGCGCAATGTCCCGCCGCCGCTCGCGGATCAGGAGCGGGTTCTGGAGCTGCCGCATCGAGTTCCGGAACCGGAGATTGAAGATCTCCTCGTTCAGCTCGCGGATCTGCTGCTCGATCTCGTCAACGGTCATGTCCCGGATCTTCTCCGGCTTGAGCTCTCTCATGTCAGCTCCCGGCGAGATCCCGCCGCTCGACGAACTTGGTCCGGATCGGCAGCTTGCTCGCGCCCAGTTTCATCGCCTTCTTGGCCAGCTGCGCGCTGATCCCCTCCAGCTCGAAGAGGATCCGGCCCGGCTTGACGACCGCCACCCAGAACTCGGGCGATCCCTTTCCTTTTCCCATTCGCGTCTCCGCCGGCTTCACCGTGACCGGCTTGTCCGGGAAGATGCGGATCCAGATCTTGCCGCCGCGCTTGATGAACCGCGTGATCGCGACGCGCGCCGCCTCGATCTGGCGGTTCGTGATCCACGCCGCCTCCACCGCCTGGAGCCCGTACTCTCCGAACGCCACGGTCGCGCCGCGGTGGGCCATGCCCTTCCGGCGGCCGCGCATCTGCTTCCGATGCTTCACGCGCTTCGGTACGAGCATCGGTTATCCCGCCGAACGGGTCTGGGACGGAGCGTGCGCCTGCGGCGCGTCCTTCTTGTCCAGGATCTCGCTCTTGAAGATCCACACAGTGACCCCCACCGGCCCGTAGATCGTCCGCGCCGTCGAGCGGGCGAAGTCGATGTCCGCCCGCAGCGTGTGGAGCGGGACGCGGCCGTCGCGGTAGCCTTCCGTGCGCGCCATCTCGGCCCCGCCCAAGCGTCCGGAGCAGACGATGCGGACGCCGCCCGCCCCCGAGCGCATGGTCGAGGCGATCGCCTTCTTCATCGCGCGGCGGAAGGAGACCCGCTGCTCGAGCTGCCGGGCCACGTGCTCTCCGACCAGGATCGCGTCGAGATCCGGCTTCTTGACCTCGTCGATGTTCAGGAAGATCTCCTTTTTCGTGATGTGCTGGAGCTCGTCCCGAAGCTGGTCCACCTGCTGCCCGCGGCGCCCGATCACGAGGCCGGGGCGCGCGGTCGAGATGTTGATCGTGACCTTGGACACCGCCCGCTGGATGATGATCCTCGAGATGCCGGCCTGCGCGAGGCGCTTCTTGAGGTAGCGGCGGATGAAGATGTCCTCCTCGAGAAGCTTGGGATAGTCCTTCCGCGCGAACCACCGCGAGTCCCAGGTCGAGATGATCCCGAGGCGCATCCCGATCGGATTGGTCTTCTGTCCCACTACGTGGCCTCCTTGGGCGCCGCCGATTTCCGGCGGGCGCGGCGCGCGGGGGCGGCCGGCTCTTCCTCCACGACCTCCCCCTCGACGACGATCGTGATGTGGCTCGTCCGCTTGATGATCGGAGTCGCGCGCCCCTGCGCCCGCGGCAGGAACCGCTTGAGCGAGGGACCCGCGCCGGCCACGGCCTCTTTCACGTGGAGCCGCTCGATGTTGATCTTCCCCTCCATCGCCACGGCGTTCGCGACGGCGGACTTCAGTACCTTGCCGATCACCTTCGCCACGTGCTTCGGCGTGAAATCCAGGATCTCGGTGACCTGGTCCACCCGCTTGCCGCGGATGAGCTGGAGCACCTGATCCGCCTTGCGCGGGGTGACCCGGACGTATTTGGCTGTCGCTTTCGCTTCCATCGTGCTCCCCCGCCTACTTCGGCGGACCCGCCGGAGCGCCCGGCCCCGGAGGACCCGTGGCCGCGGCGGCCACCTTCTCCACGTGGGACCCGTGCCCGCGGAAGATCCGCGTCGGGGCGAACTCCCCGAGCTTGTGCCCCACCATGTTCTCCGTGATGTACACGGGGATGAACTTGTTCCCGTTGTGGACGGCGAGCGTGTGCCCCACGAATTCCGGCGAGATTGTGGAGCGGCGCGCCCAGGTCTTGAGCACCCGGCGCTCGTTCATCTTGTTCAACGCCTCGAGCTTCTTCAGAAGCTTGGCGTCGACGTACGGACCCTTCTTGACCGAACGGCTCATAGGCTTGCGATCGCTCCCGCCCCGCTACGCCTGCTTCCGGCGGCGGATGATCAGCCGGTCGGAGAGCTTGCGCTTGCGGGTCTTCTTGCCCTTCGCCAATAGTCCCCACGGCGAGCACGGATGGCGCCCGCCCGAGGACTTGCCTTCACCGCCGCCCATCGGATGATCCACCGGGTTCATCGCGACGCCGCGGACGTTCGGCCGCCGGCCGCGCCACCGCGTCTTCCCGGCCTTGCCGACCACGACGTTCTGGTGATCCTCGTTTCCGACCTGTCCGATCGTGCACGCGCAATCGGCGGCCACTTTGCGCATCTCGCCGGATGGAAGGCGCAGCACGGCCCCCTCGCCCTCCTTGGCCATCACCTGGCAGAACGTGCCGGCGCTGCGGGAGAGCTGTCCCCCGCGGCCGGGCCTCATCTCGACGTTGTAGACGAAGGTTCCGAGCGGAACGGCCCGGAGCGGCATGGCGTTCCCCGGCTTCACCTCGACCTCGGGGCCCGACATCACGATGTCGCCCTGCTGCAAGAGCTGCGGCGCGATGATGTAGCGCTTCTCGCCGTCCGCGTAGTGGAGGAGCGCGATCCGGGCGCTCCGGTTCGGGTCGTACTCGATGTGCGCGACCTTGGCCGGAATGCCGTGCTTGTCCCGCTTCCAATCGATGATCCGATAATTCCGCCGATGCCCCCCACCTCGCTGCCACGCGGAGATGTGGCCCGTGTTGTCGCGGCCCCCGGAGCGACGCAGAGGTTCCGTCAGACGCCGCTCCGGACGGGAGCGCGTGATCTCCTCGAACGTGGGCACCGTCTTGAAGCGGGTCGCGGGCGTCAGCGGCCGGTATTTGCGTAGCGGCATCGGTTACACCTGCTCGAAGAGCTCGATCGTCTGGCCCTTCTTGAGGGTCACGAGAGCCTTCTTCCAATCGGGACGATGTCCCGCGTACCGGCCCATCCGTTTCGGTTTTCCGTGTACGCGGAGGGTTCGGACCGAGGCCACCTTCACGTTGAAGATCGACTCGATCGCGCGCTTGATTTCAATCTTGTTGGTGTCGCGCGCCACCTCGAAGAGGTATCCGTTCTGGCCCTCCCGGATCCGGGTCCCCTTCTCCGTGATCATGGCGCGCCTCACGATGCTGCGCGGCTCGCGAATCATGAGGTCACCCGGTCGGTCAGGCGTTCGCGATTCATGAGGTCACCCGCTCCGCCAGGCCCTTGAGGGCGCCCTCGGTCAGGAGGAGGCAATCGCAATCCATGAGCGCATAGGTGTTCACCGTGCGGCTCTCTGCCGTGCGCACGCGCGCCAGGTTCCGCGTGGACTTGAGCGCCGCCTCGTCGATCGCGTCGAAGACCCAGAGGACCTTCTTCCCCTCGAGCCCGATCGACCGGAGCAGATCCGCCACCGCCTTGGTCTTCGGCTTGTCGAGGGAGGGCGGCGCCACGATGTAAACGCCGCCGTCCTTCGCGCGGGCCGTGAGCGCGCCGCAGAGCGCCTTCATCCTCGCCTTCGCGTTCATCCGCGTCGTGTAATCGCGCGGGATCGGCGGGAACGCGACTCCGCCTCCCGGCCAGAGCGGCGACGTATTGGATCCCGCGCGGGCGCGGCCGGTGCCCTTCTGCTTCCACGGCTTCCGCCCGCCTCCGCTCACCGCGGCGCGGTTCTTGGCGGCCGCGGTTCCCTGGCGCTGGTTTCCGAGGTGGCTCTTCACGGCCTCCCAGATGAGGTGCTCGTTCACCGGAGCTTCGAAGAGCGCCTTCGGAAGATCGACCGTGCCGATCTCCTTCCCGTCGCCCGCGTATCGCTTCGCCTTGGCCATGGCGTTACCCGTTTTTCCTGATTAGGACCGTGCTGGTCGGAGGGCCCGGAATCGAGCCGCGCACCCAGATCAGGTGCTGCTCGGCGTCGACCCCGACCACCGCGAGATTCTTCACCGTCACGCGCGCGCCGCCCATCCGTCCCGGAAGGCGCTTCCCCTTGATGACGCGGCTCGGATAGGCGCTCGCGCCGATCGAGCCCGGCTGCTTGTGGGTCACGCAGCCGTGGGTCTCCCGCCCGCACGTGAAGTGGTGCCGCCGAATGACGCCCGCGAATCCGCGGCCCTTCGAGACGCCGATCACGTCCACCTTGCTCCCCACCTCGAAGAGCGAGACGGTCAGCTCCTGTCCGACCTGGAACGGAGCGGGATCGTCCACGCGGACTTCCTTGAGCGCACGCACGCCCGGCGCGTTGTGCTTCTTCAGATGGCCCTGGAGCGGCTTCGGGATGAGCGATTCGCGGCGCCTGCCGAAGCCGATCTGGAGCGCGGCGTAGCCGTCTTTCTCGGCCGTCTTCACCTGCACGATCGGGCAGGGACCGGCCGCGAGCACGGTCACCGGCACGACGCGTCCCTGCTCGTCGAAGACCTGGGTCATTCCGATTTTTTCCGCCAAGAGTCCGATCACGGTCCGCGTCCCCGTTAGAGCTTGATCTCGATGTCCACCCCCGCGGGCAGATCGAGCTTCATCAGCGCGTCGATCGTCTGCGGGGTCGATTTCACGATGTCGATGAGCCGCTTGTGCACGCGTACCTCGAACTGCTCCCGCGACTTCTTGTCCACGTGGGGCGAGCGGAGCACGGTGTAGACCGATCGCTGCGTCGGAAGCGGAATGGGTCCCGCCGTGCGCGCGCCCGTGCGCTTCGCGGTGCGTACGATCTCCCCGGCCGACTGGTCCAGCACGGCGTGGTCGTACGACCGCAAGCGGATGCGGATTCTCTGCCCTGCCGGCGCGGTTCCGGCCATTACTCGATGATCTCCGTGACGACGCCGGCGCCGACGGTGCGGCCGCCCTCGCGAATCGCGAACCGAAGCTCCTTCTCCATCGCGATCGGCGTGATCAACTCCACCGTCGTGTCCACGTTGTCCCCGGGCATCACCATCTCA
>JACQPZ010000058.1 GCA_016207265.1 Candidatus Latescibacterota bacterium
CACCGAGATCGAGCGGACGGAGTCCATGTGCTCGCCGACGACGGTGAGCCCGGAGGGAAGGACGGCGCGCTCGAAGCGCTCGCTCTCGATCAACGAAGCCTCCTCAAAACGCGAGCGGAGGCCGTGGCCTCCGCCGGGACGCGCTCGATACGAAATCCGCTCCGGCGCACACTACCGGCGCGAGTGCTCCGGCCTGCGGCGCCCCCGGTCGCCGCCCGGCGGCCGCCTCGGCCCCGCTCCGGCCTCCTCCCCCTTCTCCTCGCAGCCCGGCAGCGCCTGCTTGCGGCTCAGCTTGATCTTCCCTTCCCGGTCGATGCCGATGACCTTCACGAGCACCGTGTCCCCTTCGTTGATCACGTCCTCCACGCGCTCGACCCGCTTCGTCTCCAGCTCCGAGATGTGGACCAGGCCGTCCTTGCCGGGCGAGATCTCCACGAAGGCCCCGAAGGGCACCACCCGCCGGACGATCCCCGAGTAGATGCGGCCGATCTCCGGATCCTCGGTGATGGACCGTATGATCTCGCGCGCGCGGTCGCCGTCCGCGCCGCTGAAGGCGGCGATGCGGATCTCGCCGGAATCCTCGATGTCGATCTGGGTCCCCGTCTCGGCGCTGATCTTCTTGATCATCTTGCCGCCGGGCCCGATGACCTCGCGGATCTTGTCCGGGTCGATCATCATGATGTAGATGCGCGGCGCGTAGGGCGAAAGCTCCGCGCGCGGCTTCGCGATCGCGCCTTCCATCTTGTCCAGGACGTGCATCCGTGCGACCCGGGCCTTCTCGAGGGCGCGGGACATGATGTCCATGGAGAGTCCCTCGATCTTGATGTCCATCTGAAACGCGGTGATGCCCTCCCGCGTCCCGGTGACCTTGAAGTCCATGTCCCCGAGGTGGTCCTCCACGCCGAGGATGTCGGTCAGGATCGCGACGTCGTTCCCGTCCTTGATGAGCCCCATCGCGATTCCCGCGACGTGGGTCTTGATCGGAACGCCCGCGTCCATCAGGGCGAGGCTTCCGCCGCACACGGTCGCCATGGAGGAGCTGCCGTTCGATTCGAGAATGTCCGAGACGACGCGGATCGTGTAGGGGAAGTCCACGTCGGTCGGGATGAGGGGCTCGATCGCCCGCTCCGCGAGCGCGCCGTGCCCGATCTCGCGGCGGCCGGGACCCCGCATCGGCCGCACCTCGCCCACGCTGAAGGGCGGGAAGTTGTAGTGGAGCATGTAGCTCTTCCACGTCTGCCCTTCCAGCTCCTCCACGCGCTGCTCGTCCACCTTCGTGCCGAGCGTGGTCACGACGAGGCTCTGCGTCTGCCCGCGCGTGAAGAGAGCCGAGCCGTGGGTCCGCGGAAGCACCCCCACCTCGCAGGTGATCGCGCGGATGTCGTCCGGGCCGCGGCCGTCCGCGCGCCGATGATCCTTGAGGATGCGGCGGCGCAGATCCCGGCTCTCGATGCGCTCCAGAAGCTCCGCGATCTGCTTTCCCATGTCGGGGTGCGTGGCTTCGAACTTGGCCAGCGCCTCTTCCTTCACGTGGTCGAGGAGCGCCTGGCGCTCTTCCTTCGTCTGGATTTCGTTCGCCTGACGGACCCGATCGCCGAATTCCCGGTCCACCGCGGCTTCGAGGTCGGGGTCTTTCTGCGGAACCGTAAACTCGCGCTTGGGTTTCCCGACGCGGCGGCGCAGCTCGTGCTGGAGCCGGTTCAGCTCGATGATGTGCTTGTGCGCGAACTGAAGCGCCTCGACGACCGTCCCTTCCGGGACCTCGCGCGCGCCGCCCTCGACCATCACGATCGAGGAATCGGTGCCCGCGACGACCATGTCGAGCGACGACTCGTCCAGCTCCTGGAACGTCGGGTTCAGAACCAGCTTCCCGTCCAGCAGCCCCACGCGGACCGCCGAGACCGGCTCGGGGAACGGGATGTCCGAGACCATGAGCGCCGCGGAGGCGCCCACGACTCCCAGGATGTCCGAATCGTTCGCCTGGTCGGAGGAAAGCACGGAGGCCGAGATCTGGATCTCGTTCCGGAATCCATCGGGAAAGAGGGGCCGCAGCGGCCGGTCGATGAGCCGGCTGCTCAGGATCTCCTTCTCGGTGGGGCGGCCTTCACGCTTGAAGAAGCCGCCCGGGATGCGGCCGGCCGCGTAGGTTTTCTCGCGATAGTCGACGCTGAGGGGGAAAAAGTCCTTCTCGATCGGATACTTCGACGCGACCGCGGCGACCAGCGCCACGGTGTCTCCGTACCGGACCCAGGCGGACCCGGAGGCCTGCTTCGCAACCTTCCCGACTTCGATCGTGAAGGGCCGGCCCCCGAGGTCGAGGCCTACTGATTCGGGCATTCGATTCTCCTTCCATCACCAAACCGCTCATGACGCTTGCACATGAATGGACGCGCTCCGTCCGGCGGCCATGAGGCCGGACCGAGGCGCCTGAGGTTTCGGGGAGTCGTTCGGGTGAGCGTGAGCGTTCCGCTGGCGCGGGGAGGAGCCTACTTGCGGAGACCGAGCTCCTTGACCACCGTCCGGTAGCGCTCGATCTTCGTGGCCTTCAGATAATCGAGCAGCCTGCGCCGTTGACCGACCATCCGGAGCAATCCGCGGCGACTGTGGTGGTCGCGCTTGTGCACTTTGAAGTGCTCCGTAAGGTATTTGATGCGTTCGGTCAGGAGAGCGATCTGCACCTCGGCCGATCCCGAATCCGAATCGTGGATCCGGAAGTGGTCGATTACTTCTCGCTTCCTTTCTGGGGTCAACGGCACCGGTGTCACCTCCTTGACTTTCCCTCTCTCTCTGGACGGCCCGCACTCTACACCAGGCGCCGATCGGGTTGCAACGGGCAATCGCGGGCCGCCCCGGGTCAGGTTCCGGCGATCCGGCCGCCCGCCGAGGCCCAGTACTCGCGGGCCTTGGCCCGGTCCTCATCCATCGCGCGCACAAGGGCATCCGGGGAATCGAAGACCTGATCCCCGCGAAGACGCTTCATCAGGCTCGTGGTGAGCGGGCGTCCGCGGAGGGAGCCGGGGCGGTCGTAGTCGAGCAGGTGGACCTCGGCGCGCACGGGCCCGGGCCCGAACGTCGCGGCGCTCCCGACGTAGGTGAGCCCGCGCCACCGCCCCCCGTCCGTCTCGTTATCCGAGGCGTAGATCCCGGGCGCGGGGAGGAGCTTCTCGGGATGAAGCTCCAGATTCGCCGTCGGATACCCGAGCTTGGCCCCCCGCCCGGCGCCGGATCCGATCCGGCCGCTCAGGGTGTAGGGACGCCCCATCATGGCGGCCGCCTCCTCGACCAAGCCCTCCTCGATCATCCGACGCAAGGCCGTGCTGGAGAGCTTCCTTCCGTCCTTGAGCAGGAACGGCACCTCCACGACGGCGAAGCCGCGCGCGCGGCCGAGCGATTCGAGGTAGGCGCGATCGCCCGCCCGGTCCCGCCCCATCCGGAAATCGGGCCCGACGACGAGCGCCGCGAGCGGAGCCCCGGGGCCGAGGACCCGGTCGAGGAACTCCTCGGGCGAGAGCTCCTTTACGCTCCGATCGAACCGCTCGACGTGGACGCGATCGACGCCCATCGCATGAAGCAGCGCCTCGCGCTCTTCGAGCGGCGTGATCCACGCGCGCGGCGGCGAGCCGCGCACGACCGTATCGGGGTGCGGATCGAAGGTCGTGACCCACGCGATTCCGGCCCGATCCCGCGCGGCCCGGACCGTCGCCTCGATGATCGTCTGATGGCCCCGATGGAGGCCGTCGAAGACGCCGATCGTCATCGCGATCGGACGTGAGATCCGCGTCACGGGCGCGATCCCCTCACGCCGCCGCCAGCACCCGGAGGAGCTTCATCGCCGGCGGGGCCGCGGCAAGCGCGAGCAGCTCCCCCTCCGGGCCCAGCAGCCCGATCGGCCAGGCCGACTCGCCGGGGGGGAGCGGGAACGGAGCCGGGGCGGGCTCGACGCGCGACGGGTCCACCCCGGGCGGAACGCCGTGCCGCAAACGCGCGGCTTCTTCCGCGGCCAGACGCACGCGCGGGAGATGCGGAATCGCCTGCGCGAGAGGGAGCCCCCGCCCGCGGACTGCCTCGGCGCCCATCCCGGACGCGGCATCGGGCGTGAGGGCGTCCTCCACGAGGAACGGGCCCGATGCGACGCGGCGCAGCGAAAGAAGATGCGCCCCGCACCCGAGGGCCTCCCCCAGATCGTGGGCGAGCGACCGGATGTAGGTGCCGCGGCTCGCGGTCACGTCGAGCGCGATCTCCGGAAGCGAGGCCTCTGGAAGCGGAGCCTCCATGAGCCGGAGGTCGTAGACGTGGACGGGGCGTTCCTCCCGCTCCACGTCCCGGCCGCGGCGCGCGGCCTTGTACAGCCGCTCCCCCCGCACCTTCACGGCCGAGTAGAGCGGCGGGCGCTGCATCAGCCGGCCGCGGAAGCGCGCGAGGGTCTCCTCGATCCTGCCCGGACCCGGAATCTCGGACGACGTGCGGATCGGGACGCCGGTCCGGTCCTGGGTGTCGGTGGCGACGCCGAGGCGGGCCCGCGCGTGGTAGCGCTTGGGAAGGAGACTCGCGCAGCCCAGGAGCGCCGTGGCCTTCCCTTCGCCGACGACCAGAAGCCCGGTCGCGAAGGGATCCAGCGTCCCGGCGTGCCCGACGCGCCGTTCGCCCAGGATCGTGCGCATGCGCGCGACCGCGTCGTGGGAGGTCCAGCCCTCCGGCTTATCCACGAGATGGAGGAGGTCCGCCATTCATCGCCTGGTCGAGCGCCGCGAAGAGCTTGGCTCGCACCTCCTCCAAGTCCCCGCGAACGCGCAGCCCCGCCGCGTTCCGGTGTCCGCCGCCGCCGAACCTCGACGCGACCTCGTTCACGTCCACGGTCCCGTCCGAGCGCAGGCTGGCGCGGATGTCCTGTGCTCCCACCTCCTGGATGAGGACGCCGACGCGGGCGCCGGCGAGAGATTTCGCGTATTGGACGATCCCGTCCGCGTCCTCGGGCGTGGCGCCCGCCCTCGCGAACATCTCGCGCGAGATCGTCATCGCTCCGACCGCGCCGCCGCTCCGCGTCTCGAGCGAGGCGAGCGCAAGCCCCAGGATGCGGAGGCTGGGCGCCGTCC
Organism: Candidatus Latescibacterota bacterium; assembly: GCA_016207265.1. Taxonomy (GTDB): domain Bacteria; phylum Eisenbacteria; class RBG-16-71-46; order SZUA-252; family SZUA-252; genus WS-7. Next base: position 5,094 of record JACQPZ010000058.1, read on the forward strand.
TCGTGGCGTAGAGCGCCTCCGCCACGCGCGCGGCCCGCGCCCCGCGCTCGACGAGCCGTGCCGCGATCCGAAGCGAGCGCGGCGACGTGTTCGCGTACCGGAAGCCGCCGGTGTCGGACAGGATCCCGGCGTAGAGGCACTCGGCGGTCTCCTCGGAGATGGGAATGTCGAGGGATTCGATCAGCTCGTAGACAAGCTCCGCCGTCGCGGAGGCCTCCGGATTGACGAGGCGGGGATCCCCGAAGCTCTCGTTCCCCCAGTGATGGTCGATCACGGCAACCTCGGCCCCGGGAGCGAGGCAGCGCCCCGCCACGGCGCCCGTCCGCTCGAGCGAGGCGCAGTCGAGGATGAACGCGGCCTCGTATCGGCGCGAGACCTCCGCCGCGCTGCGCACCGACTCCGCGCCGGGCAGGAATCGAAGCGCCGCCGGGAGGAGCTGGTCGAGAACCACGTCGGCCGTCTTCCCGATCCGGCGCAGCGCGTGCGCGAGCCCGAGGCAGGATCCCAGCGCGTCGCCGTCGGGATCCACGTGCGAGCTGACCAGGAACTCCCGGTGCCGGGCGACGAACGTCTGGAAGGCGTCGAACGGCATCGGGTCACTCATCGCGCGGCTCGCGAAGCTCCCTTAAGAGCGTTTCGATCCGGCTTCCCGTCTCGAACGAGCGGTCGATCTCGAATCGAAGCTCGGGGACGACGCGGAGTTTGAGCCGGGGCGCGAGCAGCGTCCGGAAATAGGGCGCCGCGTGCTGCAGGGCTTTCAGAATTGCGGGCTCCTCGTCCTTCGACCGGGCGCCGGAGATCCAGACCCGAGCGGACGCCAGGTCCCGGCTCACGTCCGCTCCCGTGACGGAAAGCACGCGCAGCCTCGGATCCTCGGTCTTCGTCGTGAGGATCTCGGCAAGCTCGACCATGATCCGGTCGGCCACACGACGGGTGCGGGGGCTTTGACGGTGCTCGGGCATGGTCTCAGTGGGATCAGTCGATGCGAATTTGGTGGTCCAGAACGGCCAGACGGTCTTCCCGCTCCACGCAGTCGAGGATGTCGCGGAGCACCCGGTCGAGCACGCTCTGCTCTCCGCTCACCACGGCCACCCCCAGCGTCGCGCGCTGCCACAAATCTTGATGATCGACCTCGGCGACCGAGACGTTGAACCGCGTGCGGAGCCGTTCCTTCACGTGATTCAGGACCGAGCGCTTGGCTTTGAGCGAGTTCGCCCCGGGGAAGTGAAGCTCCAGTCGGAGCAGCCCGACCACCATGCTACGAAAGCCTGCGGGCGAATTCCTCGAGCACGAAGGCCTCGATCACGTCGTTCACCTTGATGTCGTCGCGCCCTTCGAGCCCGATCCCGCATTCCAGCGGCGCGTCCACCTCGCGGACGTCGTCCTTGAACCGCCGCAATGATTCGATCTTCCCGTCCCACACGGGAGCGCCGTCCCGGACCAGGCGGGCCCGGGCGTTCCGCTGGATCGTTCCCGACACGACCTTGCACCCGGCGATCGCCCCCGCCTTCGTGGTGGTGAACACCTGGCGGATCTCCGCGGTCCCGATCACCGTCTCGCGGATCTCCGGCTTGAGAAGCCCCGACATCGCGTCCTTCACGTCGGCGACGGCCTCGTAGATGATCTCGTAGAGGCGGACGTCCACCTTCTCTTTCGCGGCAAGCTCCGCGGCCTTGGGATCGGGCTTCACGTGGAAGCCGATGATCACCGCGTTCGACGCCGCCGCGAGCAGCACGTCCGACTCGCTGATCTGTCCCACGCCGCGGTGGATCACGCGGAGCTTCACTTCCTCGGTCGTGAGCTTCGTGAGCGAATCTTGCAATGCCTCCACCGAGCCGTCCACGTCGCCCTTCAGCACGACCAGAAGCTCGCTCACGCTCCCCGCCTTGATCTGGGAATAGAGGTCCGTGAGCGTCACGTGCTTGTGGAGCCGGAACTCCTGCTCCCGCTGGAGCTGCGCCCGCTTCGCGGCCAGCTCCCTCGCCTGCCGCTCGTCCTCCATGACCGCGAAGGTGTCCCCGGCCTGCGGGGCGCCGCTCCATCCCAGGATCTCGGCCGGCGTCGAGGGCCCGGCCTCCGCGATGCGTCCCCCGCGCTCGTTGTTCATGGCGCGGACCTTCCCCGAGTGCGCGCCCGCCACGAACGCGTCTCCGACGCGGAGCGTTCCCTTCTGCACGAGCACCGTCCCGACGATGCCGCGCCCCTGCTCCACGCGCGACTCGATCACGACGCCCCGCGCGGACTTCATGGGATCGGCCTTCAGCTCGAGGACCTCGGCCTGGAGCAGGATCATCTCGAGGAGCTTCTCCACCCCCGTGCCGACCTTGGCCGAAATCGGAACGGCGATGACCTTTCCGCCCCATTCCTCGACGAGGACGTTCTGCTTTGAAAGCTCCTGGCGCACGAGGTCCACGTTGGCGCTCGGGAGATCGATCTTGTTGATCGCCACGATGATCGGAACGTTCGCGGCGCGCGCGTGGTCGATCGCCTCGATCGTCTGCGGCATGACGCGGTCGTCGGC
>JACQPZ010000061.1 GCA_016207265.1 Candidatus Latescibacterota bacterium
ATGGAAGTCCCGCCGCAGAAATGCAACCGCCTTGTGAACGAGGTCCGTCATGGCGTACCGCCGATCGCGCAGCGCACGCGGGTCATGACTCGCGTGCCAGCTCGATGAAGAGCGCCTTGAGGGAGGCGGGCTCGAACTCGGCGCTCCGGACCACGAGGCCGCCCTCCAGGAGCCCGAGCAGGGCCCGGGACACGTCATGATCCGAAAGGGGTCCCGGGGCGCGAAGACGGGCCCTGGATCCGTCGCAGACAATCTCCGCCTGCAGCGATGCCGCGACCCGTCGCAAACACTCCATCCTGCCGTCCACGCGATCCAGCTCGACCACGTAGCTGGAGTTGACTCGGAGAAGATCGCGGAACCGATCCACGCCGTCATCGAAGCGGACTTTTCCGTTCATGAGCACCACGACCCGGTCGCAGAGCTTCTCCACCTCATCCATGCGGTGCGTGGCCCACAGGACGCTCTTCCCCGCGGATCGGATCCGGCTCTTGACGAGCTCGATCAGATCGTCCGCGCCCGCGGCGTCGAGGCTGTTGGTCGGCTCGTCCATGAACAGGACCGGGGGGTCATGCAGGAGGGCGCGCGCCAGCGTCAGGCGCTTTTTCATTCCCGCGGAATACACGCGAAAGACGCGTTCCGCGTGGGAATCCAATCCGAATTGGGTCAGGACCTCGCCGACGCGCAGGCGAGCCTTGTGACGCGGCAGGTCTTGCAGCGCGGCGAAGAACTCGAGATTCTGCCGTCCCGACAGGCGCCAGAAGAAGCTGCGCTCGTTCGACGTGACCAGACCGATGCGACGCTGTGCCTCCTGTGCCTCCTCGGGAAGCCGCGCGCCGGCCACGACCGCGGTGCCCGAGTCGGCGTGTACGAGATCGCAGAGAATGCTGATGAGCGTCGTCTTGCCGGCGCCGTTGGGACCGAGCAGCCCGGTCACCTGGCCCGGAGCCACCTCGAAGCTCACCGCATCGAGGGCACGGATCGTCCGGGGTCGCGATCCGCGCAGAACCTCTCCGAGGCTTCTGTTCGAAAAGGTCTTGCTCACGTGCTGGACCCTGAGCAGCGGTCCTTGGCTTGCCCGGAGGATCGGCCGTTCGGTCATGACGTGCTCGAGGCCGGGCGCCGCCTGGCCGCGATCGTGCCCTTGATCGTGGTCACGATCCCACGGACCTGATCGGGGCTCCACAGGCCGGCCCGCAGGAGACTGGCGGCGTAAACGATGAGTCCCGCCGCCGACGCTCCCAGGAGAAACGTCGCGGAGCGCAGGAGTCCCGTTCCTGGGGCGAATCGGAGCATGAGGTGGCCGACCGCCAGGAACGTGAGCGCGAACGCAGCACAACACGGTACGAGGCGTACGACCCGGCCGCCCATCGCGGCTCGCCAGGAGCCGGGATGGCGACGCATGAGCAATATGCCGAGCACGAGAACCTTCAACGTCTTTTGCACCGCGAGCGCCAGCGGTATGGCGATGATGCCGATCAGGGGCGTCAGGGTCGTGGTCATGAGCATGTTCCCGGTGGCGAACACGATGCCCACCGCGATCGGGGTCTTCGTGTCGAGCTTTGCATAATAGATGCGCATGACCAAGATTTCGAGGGCATAGGCCAGGTATCCAAGGGCGAAGTAGCGCACCACGCGGGCGGTCACGGCGACGGCCGCAGCGTCGAATTTGCCGCGTCCGAACACAACCCCGACGATCGTCTCGGAATCGATGATCATCACGAGCGTGAGCGGCGCGAAGACCGCGATGCACAAGACGGCGAGGCCGCTCGCGTACCCCATGAGCCCTTCGAAGTCCCGGCGCGCCGCAAATGCCGCGAACCGCGGGAATGCGATCGTGCCGAGAATACCCGGAACCAATAGGATCGGGAGATCCACCAGCTTTCGGCCGAAGCCGACCGCCGCGATCGAGCCACGATTCAGGTGCGATCCCCAAATGTTGTCGACAAAGTCGGTTCCCACCGCGAACAGCGTGCCCAGCACCAAGGGCGCCATCATGAGCAGCGTGGCGCGCCATTCGAGCCGCACGGGCGCCTCGACCGCGCCACGGATCTCGGGGGTGGCCCAGCGCCGGACGCCGATCCATTGCAGCGTGAACTGCACGGTGGCCGCGATCAGGACCGCGATCGCCAGGCCTCGCAGGCCCATCCAGGGCACGAGCGCGACGAGGCCCACGATCACCGCGACCTTGTATGAGAATTGTGTCATCGCCGGCCACGCGAAACGGCCGAAGGCGTAGAGTCGCACGGACAGGAACGCCGAGAGCCCCAGCAGGAGAGCCGCGGGCAGGATCCAGCGGGAGAGGCCGATCGCCTGCGCGTGCCGGTTCGGATCGAATCCGGGAGCCACGAGACGCAACACGAACGCCACGTTGGCCTCCGCGAGGAGCGTCAGCGCGGCCAGGGCGATCGCCGTCCAGAGAAAGAACGGTCCGAAGTAGCGCCGCATCGCCGCCGGGCCGCTCGTTTCCTTCAGGGCGACGTAGCGCGCCAGAAATACGGGAACGGCGATGTCCTCCACCAGCATCACAAAGAAGAAGGCGACCGTGACGGACGTGAAGTAGGCATCCATCGAGCCGCTCGTACCCTCGAAGTAGGCGAGGAGGAGCTTCTCGACGAAACCGAAGAGCTTGCCCGCCAGGATGAAAAAAGCCAGCGCCCCGCCGGACAGCACGATCTGAGACCACGCCGCTCGAGGTTCCTGGTCCTTGGGCCGTTCGGCGCCGGTCACACCCTCATCCTCCACCCGCCCTCGCTCCCGCGGGATCCGAGTCCTCGAGCCAACGCTCCATCACCTCCATCAGGCGCGATTGGGACCACTGAAGCGTGAAGACGTGGTCGGTGTGTTTCATGATCTCGGTGCGCAGGCCGCCGGCATTCGCCAGGGGCGCCAGCGCGGCCTCGTAGCTGAGGCGGTACACATCGAACGCGATGCTCCCCTCGCAGAGCACCAGGAGGATGCGGGTCCCGCGCGAGATCATCCGCGCGCAATCGTCGCGGCGGCGCACGAGGTCCTCCGATGATTCGCCCGCGCGACTCCGGCCGCGCAGCAACATGCCGGCGGTGCGCCGCAATGACCGCCAATCGCTCCTGCCGGAGACAAGCCGCCACCAGGCTCTCGGTCGGAAGAGCCGCGTCATGTAGTAGCGCCACCTGGTACGGGCGTCGGCATAGTGCGCCCGCTCACGCTCGGCATCGGCGCCCGCGTTGATGGATCCCGGCACGTCGCCTGCCTCGGGGCTCTGTCTCTGCAGCTCGACGCCATTGATGAGCGCGACCCCGGCGACGCGGTCGTCCTCCAGGGCCGCCTGAAACGCAAGATCGGCTCCCAGGCAGATGCCGGCCAGAAAGACGCGACCGACGCCCAGCGAGGAGGTCACGTACTCGGTCGCCGCCCGGATATCGCGGAGCGCCTGCCGGGAGACCGAAACCGTTTCTTCACCGGGGCCGCTGTCGCCGATTCCGGAGAGGTCGAAGCGCAACACGCTCCAGCCGCGGGCCGCCATGCGCCGCGCCAGCTTCACGTGCAACCGGTTGGGCCCCACCCGATGGACCAGGCCGGCGTTGAGGAGGACGAGGCAGGAGCTTCCGCGGGAGCCGGGACCAGGCTCCGTGACGATGCCGAGCAGGTGCTGGCGCTCGCCGAACAGGATCGCCTTCTCGGTCACCGCTTCGCTCCCGCGAGATCCTCCACGATCGGGTCGATCACGTTGCGGGGTACGGTGCCCCCCCCGAATTCGTCGCCTTCCTTGAGCTTCACCCAAACGGCGGGAGCGTCGAACGTGCGCATTTCGGCATCCGTGCCCTGCGCGCACAGCTGATCGCGGAGAACTCGGAGATCCGCAGACTCGCCATGGGCCACGATCAGCACGCGTCTTGAGCGCACCGTGGCCGCCATCCGCGTCAGGTCGAGCGTCTCCAGAGCCGCTGAGAGC
>JACQPZ010000073.1 GCA_016207265.1 Candidatus Latescibacterota bacterium
CGTGAAGGTGCTCGACTTCGGCCTCGCCAAAGCGCTCGCGGTGAAGGACGGCGGGGCCACCGTTTCGGCCGCGGGCGCGGGTGGTGCCGCTCCCGGTGGCGGAGCCGCCGCCACCGTTTCGGCCGCGGGCGCCGGCCCTGGTGCGGGCGCCGGCCCTGGTGCGGGCGCCGGCCCGACCGTCCCGGGGCAGTTTCTCGGCACCCCCGCGTACATGAGCCCAGAGCAGATGCGCGGCGCGGCGGCGACGCCGAGCGCCGACGTCTGGTCCCTGGGCTGCATCCTCTTCGAGCTTCTGTCCGGCGTCCGGCCGTTCCCGGGTGAGACGGCTTCCGACGTCATCGCCGCGGTCCTTACGCGCGAGCCCCCCTGGGACTCGCTTCCCGTCGCGACTCCGCCCAAGGCCCGCGCGCTCCTGGAGCAATGTCTCGAGAAACGCGCGGACCGGCGGATCGCAGGCCCGGCCTTGGTCGCGGGTGGAATCGGCGCGATCCTGGATGAGCGACGCGGGGCGCCCTCCCCGGCGCGGACGGCACAGCCGCGCCTCACCCAGGCGACCTTCGCCGACGAGGTCGAGTCCTTCCCCGCGTGGTGCTCGCCCGAGGAGATCCTCTACGCCAGGGAAGCGCAAGGGGCGCGGAAGATCTTCCGCAAGCGCGTGGGCACGGAATCCGAGCGCCAGGTGACTTTCGGGGATCGGGACGACATCCTGCCCGCCTGCTCGCCCGACGGCCGCGCGCTCTTCTTCGTGCGCGGATGGGAATCGGGACGGAGGCTCGACCCGGGAGACGTCTTCGGCGAATACGCCGATGCCGATATCTGGTGTCTTGACCTCGATTCCGGGAAGGAAACCAGGCTGATCGAGGATGCGGCCAACCCGGCGGTCTCGCCGGACGGGACGCGGATCGCGCTCGACGCGAGGTGGGCGGGCCCGCGGCGCATCTGGATCGTAGACCGAAACGGCCGCAACCCCGTTCAGGTCAGCACGGGCACGTCGGAGGGGGTCAAGCACCTTCGCCCACGCTGGGCCCCGGACGGTTCGGCGCTTGTGTTCCAGAATGTCGAGTGGACCAAGTTCGACGTACGGCTGATTCACGTCGGGTCGCGGAAGTTGATCTCGGTCACCGACGATCTCCGGATGGACGTGAATCCCGACTGGTCCCCGTCGGGGCGGCACGTCTATTTCTCGAGCGATCGCGGCGGAGGCGTGAACGTCTGGAGAATCCCCGTGGCGAAGGACGGCTCGCCCGCCGGCCCGCCGGAGCAGGTGACGACCGGCGCCGGCCAGGACGTCGAGATCGCGTTCTCGCCCGACGGCCGGAGGATGGCGTTCACTACGCTGCGCCAGAACGCGGACCTCTGGCGGCTTCCGGTCGATCCTGAGACCGGCCGCGCGACCGCGCCCCCGCAGAAGCTCATCGCGACGACCCGCGAGGAGAGCCGGGGCGCATGGTCGCCCCGCGGAGAGATGATCGCGTTCAATTCCGACCGCGCGGGCGAGATGAACGTCTGGATCTACTCGCTCGAAACGGGCGCCGTGAGGCAGGTGACGCAAGGGCCCGGCGGCGATTACCAGCCGAACTGGTCCCCCGACTCGCGCACGCTCGCCTTCTTCTCGTCGCGGGGAGGAATCCCCGGAATCTGGGCCGTGGGCGTGGACTCGGGCGACCCGCGTCGCCTTTCCAGCGGGAACGCGATCGAGATCAACCCGTTTTTTTCTCCGGACGGGGCGCACATCGCCTACCAGTCCGACCGAAGCGGGCGCTTCGAGGTGTGGGTCATGCGCTCCGACGGCTCGGGGGCGCGCCAGCTCACCGACGTGGGGGTCGGAGGCCACTTCACGCGGTGGACCCGCGACGGCCGCGGTATCGTCTTCCGCCGTCCCGGACGGGACGCCCAGACGATGGAGGTCCCTTTGGAGGGCGGCCCGCCCGTCCCGCTCCCTCCGATCCAGGGCGGCGCGCACATGTCGTTCTCGCCCGATCAATCGCGCATCCTCGACGTCGTCGCGCACAAAGTGCTCTGGGTGTCCCCGCTCCACGGCGGCGCGCCGGAGAAGGTGTTCGAGTTCGGCGATTCCGACGCGAGGATCGACTATCCGGTGTGGTCTCCCGACGGCCGGTGGGTTCTGTTCGACCGATTCCGGCCGCAGGGGGGAGACGTGTGGGTGATGGAGGGATTCGAGTGACGCGCCCCGGGGGCCGCCTGTGGCTCGCTTCGGCGCTGGCATGGTTTCTTCCCATGGGCGCGCCGCTCGCGCACGGGGCCGATGCGGACAGCGCGCGCACGGGCCGCTCCGCGTCGACGGAGATTCTCTTCGACGCGGGGCTCGACTACCCCGCCGGCAACTACCCGTGCTCCGTAGCGGTCGACTTTCTCGATTCCGACAACATTCCCGACCTCGCGGTCGCGAACTACGGCTCGAACTCCGTTTCCATCCTGCTTGGGAACGGAGACGGCACCTACCGGGCGAGGCGGGAATTCCCCGCCGCGTTTCTCCCCTACAACGTGGCTTCCGGCGATCTGAACGGCGACGGCCGCACGGACCTCGCCGTGGCGAGCGAGGGAACGGGGGTCGTCACGGTGCTCTGGGGTGAGGGGGACGGCTCGTTCCGGGACCGCCGCGACCTCGACGCCGGGGGCGGCGCCTACTCGGTCGCGATCGGGGACCTCAACGCCGACGGATGGCCGGACCTCGTGGCGACCAACCTGAACCTCAACAAAGTATCCGTGCTTCTGTCGAAAGGCGACGGCTCGTTCCGTCCCCGGATGGCGTACGGCACCGCGCACGGACCGCGTTCGGTCGCGATCTGCGATCTCGACCGGGACGACGTGCCGGATCTCGCGGTCGCGTGCTTCAACTCGAACGCCGTTTCCGTCCTACTCGGAAAGGGGGACGGTACGTTCGGACCGCACGCCGAGTACACGACCGGAATCTCGCCCTACTCGGTTGTGCCGGGGCTCATCAACGAAGACGGCTGGCCCGATCTGGCCGTCTCCAATCTCGTTTCCAATTCGGTCGCGGTTCTCAGAGGCAAGGGGGACGGATCCTTCCGGCGGAGGCGGGAGGTCATGACGGGTCGCCAGCCCTACGCCGTCGCGGTCGCGGATCTGAACGAGGATGGGCGGCGGGATCTCGCGACGGCCAACTTCGCGTCGAGCACGGTCTCGGTCCTGACGGGCGTCGGTGACGGCCGATTTCTCCTGCCGCTCGACCTGGTATCGGGCCGGAACCCTCAGTCCGTCGCCGCGGCAGATCTGAATCGCGATGGGCTGCCGGACCTCGTCACCGCGAACACGGCGTCGAACACGGTCACGGTGTTCTTGAATCGCGGGATGCCCGCTCGGTAGCGAGGTACTTGACCAGTAGGTCCTGCGCGGGGATCCGGCGTCCCGATGCGGGGTGGACAACGCGGACCTCGAACGCGTAACGCTTCAGCCCGAAGTGCCGCTCGATGAGCCGCACGAGCCCCGCGACGCGCGCGTCGGCTCGAATCGTGCGGCCGCGGCGCCCCGCGCCGTGGGCGCGAAGAAGCCCGGCCTGGAATCCCTCCTGGTATGCGCGCTGGACCACGCGCTGGAGCGACCGCCAATGCGCGCGCTTGATCCTCCTCAGAGCCTGCGTCTGGGTCATGCCGCGTTCCTCCTTTGGGACGAGCCGGACCGAATCGCTCCGCCAGCGGCACCCGATCCTAATGGATTTCGGCCGGCGCGGGGAAACCGCTTGACAGGCTGTCCCACCCGGTCGCAAATTCCGATATGCGGGCGGTCTCCTCCCCTGCCTCCGGTCCGTCGCACTCGTCCCCGATCGCCGTCGAGCCGGCACGCCGTTCCTTGGGGGGATGATCGAGTGAAGTCGATACGCCGCGCGGGGTTCATACCCGCACTCGCGGCCCTCTGGCTCTCCACCTCCGCGTTCTACCGGCCGCCGTCCGATCCCCTGGATTACGGAAGATCCGAGCCTCCTCGCACGATCCGTCTGGACGGAAGATACGTGCACAACGTGGGGCGGCTCGCCCTCCAGATCACGAACGTCGGAATGACCGGGAACCGCTACTACGGCCGTCTCACGACGGTTCCGTCCGCGGAGTGGCCCCCCGGGTCGGGGCACGACTACCTCTACGCGGCGGGCCTCTGGATCGGGGCGCTCGACCCGAGCGGGATTCCCCACGTGAGCACGGCGCTCTACGAATTGGAGTACTCGCCTGTCATCCTCCCGCAGAGCTGGTGCGCATCGCTGCCGGTCGACCAGGTCGCCGACGTACGGGAGGTCTACGAGGGAATCGCGGGGGGCAATCGGATCACCTCGGCCAGCGTCGATCCCGACGACGACGGCGACGGCCTCATCGACGAGGATTTCCTGAACGGGATCGACGACGACGGCGACGGCCGGTGCGACGAGGATTACTCGGCGATCGGCCAGCAGATGCTCGCCTGCGAGTACTTCGACAACCAGGAGAATTCGGTCCGCCTGTACCCCGAGCACGTGCCGCTCGGGATCAAGGTCCAGCAGACGAGCTACGCCTGGGCTACGCCCGGGCAGAGCGATTTCGTCGGGATGGACTACAAGATCGTGAACATCAGCGGGCACACGCTCCGGAACGTGTTCGTAGGGATCTTCGCGGACATGGACCTCGGCAGCCGCGCCGCGTGCCCCGACTGCTACTACCTCGACGATCAGGCGGGGCTGATCGATTCCACGGTGAGATACCTCGGCCCGACCGGCAATTTCGTGAAGCGGCGGATCCAGATGGGGTACATGTGGGACAACCCCGACAATCCCGCCCGGCCCCAGGACAACCAGGGGGGCGACGCCCCCGGTTATTTCGGGTGCATGTTCCTGAACCACACGACCGACCCCACCGGCTTTACCGCGCCGCGTCGTGTCGGGATCACGTCGTTCAAGTTCTTCTCGGGATCGGCCTCCTTCGCTGGGGGCGGCGATCCGGAGAACGACGCGCAGCGCTACCAGCTCATGTCCGATCCGCAACTACATCCCGACGTCGTGGGTCAGATCGTTTCGAGCCGGCCCCTCGACTACCGGATCACCATGGCCACGGGTCCCTTCCGGTCGATTCCTCCGGATTCCTCGCTGACGATCTCGGTGGCGTGGGTGATGGGATTGGGGCGTGGTCCCTCGTTCGCGGGCGGGACGCTGATCGACAACGCGATCCAGGCGCAGCGGGTGTTCGACGGGCTCTATACGGATTTGGACGGGAGCGCGTTGACGGGGTCGTGCGGGAAGGAGACCTGTCTTCAGAACACGCAGATCGGGAGTCGTGGGTTCACGTATTCGATTCCGGAGTCGTCGTTGTGTCGGCTTCGGTTCCATCAGGACGTGGGGACGGTGCCTGGGTTCGAGGACGTGCCGGCGTGGGATCCGAACACGC
>JACQPZ010000076.1 GCA_016207265.1 Candidatus Latescibacterota bacterium
GCAGGAACGCCGTCACCCTCGTCACGTTCTGAGTGATGCGCCCCTGCGCGAGGGCGAGATCGTTCTCGCTGACGGCGAGCTGGATGGGCCAGAGTGCGAGGTCGGCCTTGACTTCGCGCTCCGCGACGCCCTTCACCGTCACGAACCGGTCGGAGGTGCGGATCTCCGTGACGCCCTTGCCGACGAACCAGCCGGCGAGTGCGATGCCCGCAGCGAGGAGAAGGAACCCCAACGCGTATCTCCGCGGCCGCGGGGTCACTTGATCCATGGGCCGCATCCTACCACAGAGCTACAGAGTCGCGACGGCCAGCTTCCTCCTCAACTGAAGCACGCGCACGTCGGGGTCGACGACGACGCGCTCCGGGACGAACGAGCAGCGCAGCGTGATGGTCTTTGACTCCCCGGGACCGATCGTTACGGTGTCCCGCGACTCGCGATAGCGTGGCCTTGCCGGAGCCTCGGCCTTTTCCCAGCGCTCTCCCGCGGTCGCAGCGATCTCGATCGGCATCGTTCCCGTGCCGACATTCCGCACCGTGGCGGTGACCTCGTAGCCGTCGCCCTTCTTCGAGCGGCGCGCGCTCGTGACGCGGTATTCGGGCACGACCCGGTCCTCGAACCACTGTTTCACGAAGGCGTCGTACGCGCCGGCGTTCGGCGCAAAGGGGCGCATCGCCGCCACGAAGTCCTGAAGCGCGGGATGGTCGCGACTCACGCTCCATGTCCGGATGAAGTTCCGGTAGCCCGCGAGCGCGCGGTCGTGTCCCAGGAAGTCGTAGAGCATCCAGAACACCCAGCCTCCGCGGTCGTAGATCACCGTCTCGTCCGCCTCCCGCTTCCCGTCCACGTCGTACATCGCCCGCTCGTCGTCCGCTCGACGCCGGTCCCCGTAACGGGCTTCGAGACCCTTCGCGAATTCCATCCGGGAGCGCGGCCCTTTCATCTTCTCGAAGAGGAGGAGCGTGGAGAAATGCGAGGTCCCCTCGCTCAGGAAGTCTCCGCCGGGTCCGTTCGCCGGGGTCAGGATGTTGCCCCACCACTGGTGGGCCGCCTCGTGCGCGGTCACGAGGAACGTGGCGTTGGCCTTCTCGTCGTTCCTGGTGAGGAAGCCCAGATTCTCGCTGAACGTGATGTTGGTTCCGAACCCTTGGGCGTAGCCCGCCAGCCCCGGAAACTCCGAGAGCTTGAGCTCCCGCCACGGATACGGCAAGAACCACTCTGAATACCACCGGCGCGAGGCGTCCAGCGCGGCCGACATCTCGTCCACGTTGTAGGGATGCGATGCGTTGTAGTAGATGGTCGTCCCCTGACCCTGCTTCATCTTCCACTGGCCGCAAACCACGTTCAGGATCTTCACGGGGTGATCCGTCTCCCACACCTGGGTGCGCCATCCGTTTCGAACCGTGTTGCTGGTGCAGACCCCGACCGAGTTGAGCGTGTACGCGGCCGGCCCCGTGATGCTGATCCGGGCCGGGAACCAGGCAGTCGCGCCGAACGCGGCCCGCGTGACGCCTTTCCAGTAGTCCCGTGGGAAGCGGCGAGGCTCGGTCTTGTTCTCCTTCTCCTCTCCCACGCCCTCCATGTAACCGAGAATCGGCAGAAAGCTGGAGGTGAAGCCTGTGAGGACGACGCCCGACGGCAGGATGAACTCTTCTGTGTTCCCGCCGTTCTTCGTGACGCCGCCCGGGAATCGGCCATCCCATTTCCAGCCGATGAGGACGCTGTCTCCTTTTGCGAGGGGGCGCGGCGGCGTGAATATGAATAGAAGCTGGCTGCTCTCCGGCGTGTACGAGCGGCCGTTCATGGTCCAGGTCAGGTTCTTCCAATGGAGCCCTCCCGTGAGCGGAATCTGGGCAAGCGTCGTGTCCAGCCCGTTCACGAGCGCGAGAGACCCTTCGCTCGCGAGCCAGTGCTTCGCAGGATTCAGCTTGAGAGACACATCGGCCCGCGCTATGTCGGGAAGCGGCGCGTCGAGCCAGCTCTTGAGGTTCTTCGCCCAGTAGTCCTTCCTCGCCTTCTTTGCGGCTCCCCCTTCGAGACCCTGGCTCACCTGGAAGCTGAGGAGAACCCAGGCGCCGAGCGGCACGATGCCGTACGGAAGGAGGCGGGCCGTCGAGGCGAGCAGTTGTCGGGGCGCGGTCCGGTGCATGGTCCGGACCGCGTCCACGCCGCGCCGGGCGAAGAGCCGCACCGCGAGCACAATGAAGAGGAGCGCGAGTCCCAGCACCATAACGCGGTTCAGGACGAGCGCGATCCGATCCGTCTCGTAGAAGCCGAGATCGCTCCAGCGGAACGCGAACCAGAGCGGCCAGTTCCCCGCCCAACTGATCTGCTGCGTGATCGCGCGGAATCCGGTGTATGCGAATACGGCAAACGCGATCGAGTAGGACGCGTAGCGGTTCCCGACGGCCGCGTACACGAACGTCACGAACGCGGTCCACATGAGGAAGGTCGGGATCAGAAGCAGTCCCCAGAGGAGGAGATAGGGGCCCAGAGTGAACGGAACGGTGTGTTGGATTGTGATCGCGATCCAACAGCCAAGAAGCGCGGCGAGGAGGATCGCGAGCGCGATCACGCTGTTCGCGACCGCCTTGCCGAGGAGAAACGCCCCGGTGCGAAGGGGCGTCGCGTAGAGGATCTGCGAAAGACCCGTGGCACGCTCGCGCTCGAGCGACTCCACCGTGTAGAAGAGCATGAGCAGCAGCAAGAACGCCGTAACCTGGATCGCGACGCCGGCCGCGGTGGTGCCGGGCGTGAGGAGGATCGGCGTGTCGAACATGCCGACGGCGGAGAGCGCGTTCCCCAGACATTGAAGCAGGATGAGCGGAACGAAGATGTAGAGGCCCGCCTGGCGCCGAAGCTCCTTGAGTTCCGACGCGGCGACGATGGCAACGCTCCATAGAAAGGTCGGCACGCGGCTCTTCATGCGAAGCGTGGCGAGAGCCGCCGGGGCCGGGGTTTCGGTCCAGGAGGCCGCGCCCGGCGCGGCTGCGGCGGCTTCGGCCCCCGCGGCTGCCCGTAGAACCTCGCGCTTCGAGGCCATCGCTCCACGCAGGGAACGCGCCACGGAGCGTTGCGTGAGGAATACCGAGATCACGCCGAGCCCGAGGAGCCAAGTCCGGTTCAGCCAGAAGAGCCCGTCGTACGGCACCGCCTGGGTGTTGTAGAACTGAACTCCCTGGTCGACCTTCAGGTGCGTCTCGTTGAGCCAGCGGTACGCGGAGGGCTCGATCACTTGCAGGAGCCTGTTGATCCGGATGTCGAGCCACGAAGGAGACCAGGTCCAAAGGAAGAAGCCGCACACCAGCAGCATCACCACGGGGAGGACGAACACGAGTACCGCGTTTCTCGTCTTTTCACCCACGTACATGGAAAGGCCCGCGTAGAAGATCACGAACGGGAGCCCGATCGTCAGCACGGGGAGGAGATAGTTCTTGAGCACGAGGGGCCCGCGGATCTCCTGCGCGTCCGCGTTCGGCACCGCGTGGTTGAAGAACACGGTCGCCGCGATCTGCCACGCCATGACCACGCCGAACCCGGCGGCCACCGCCAGGAACCGTCCCCACACGTACTCGCCTGCCGTGAGGGGGGTCGAGTGGAGCAAAGCATCCACCTTCGACTCCCGGTCGCGAAGCAGCGTGAGCCCTGCCGCGGAGGCGATGTAAAGCGCGTAGATGAGGAGCGTGAGGTAGGTCATCGTCTGCGTCTGGGCGAATTCGGAGGTAATCCAGGCTTTCGTGCCGCCCACGCTGCTCTCGCCCGAAGAAATCGACATGTGTCCGCTCGAAAGTCCGAACACGAGCAGAACGATCATCACGGACAGCATGATGAAGAGCGGCCGCCGGAAGGAGTGGCCGAACTCGACGCCGAAGGTCGCAGCGAAGCGCCGGAAGCTCATGCCGCCACACCAGCCGGACGCGAGCCCTGACGCATGAGTACGAGGTAGGCGTCCTCCAAGGTCGCCGGCGTCGAGACGAATCCGTCCGGCGGCGTTCC
>JACQPZ010000074.1 GCA_016207265.1 Candidatus Latescibacterota bacterium
ACGCGGTACCGCGCAGGGGACGACCTCGACCCGCGTGCCGGCGCCGGGAAGATGGGCCGCGATGTCGCGCCGGCTCGCCTCGCTCAGGGTGACGATGGCCGCGGCTCTGAGGGCCGAATCGAGGACGGCGCGCCGGTATAGCCAGCGATGCAACGCGGCGGGCCTCGGCCATTGCACGAACCGGGGCCGCACCCAGGGAATCAGGTCGTGGAGCGAGAGAAGGGACGGGAAGGGGAGCCCCGGCGCGATCCCGTGGTTCCACGTGGCGTGGTAGAGATCGGGCGGCGGATCGATCGAGCGGAGGATCCGGGGCAGGACGAGCGATTCCCAGCGGATTCTACCGCCCGGGCGTCCGGCGACGATCACCGGCACGCCGTCGGGGCCCGCGCCGGGCGGAAGCGGGCGGTCGCTCACCCCGACGAACCGCATGCCGCGCCCGGGAAGCTCTTCGAGGATCTGGGAGATGATGAGCCCGATCCCCGTGGTCGGACCGAGCGCGAGCGGTCTCACGTCGATGGCGACCCGGGTGTGGCGCGGCACGAAGGGCACGCTACGCGAGGAGCGCGGGTCCGTCAACGAGTCCCCGCATCTCACGTCTTGACGGGCGATTGCGGCTCCCCGTACTCTCAAGTCGTGCGCGATTCGGGAGGCTCCCGTGCGTCCCGTCTGGGACGTCGTCTGGCTCAGTGACATACCCTGGGGGAGTCTCTGGCAGCGACCGCAGCAGCTCGCTACGAGGTTCCCGCCCGAGGCCCGCATCCTGTTCGTCGAGCCATGGACCCTCGGCCATCCGCCGTCCTTCCGCCCGGCCAGGGTCGCGGAGCGGATCTCTCGAGTCTCGTTTCCGTTCCTTCCGCTCCACGCGCGGTCGCGTGGAATCCGCCGCCTCGCGTACCGGGCCGGCTCCTCCGCGCTCGCGGCCAAAGCCCTCTTCGCGACGCAGCGCGCGTGGGCCCGCGCGATCCGGTCGGAGATTCGGCCGGGTGTGCGCCGGGTCGCCGTCGTTCAGAATTTCCTCGCGCGGCCGACCCTTCACGCGTGGCGGCCGGACCGCGTCGTCTACGACATGATCGACGCGCCGCTTCACTTCGCGCCCGTGCCTCCGAGGCTCATCCCGCACTGGGAGGCGCTCCTGCGTGAAGCGGACCTGGTCTCCGTGACCTCCGAGGCGCTCGCCGCTCTCGCCCGGGCGGGCGGTGCCTCGACTCCCAGGCTCCTCGGGAACGGCGTCGAGGTCGAGCGATTCCAGGCGGCCCGGCCGGCGGGCGGGCTCCCGGGCGATCCCCGCGCCCCCGTCCTGGGGTACGTGGGCTCTCTCCATTCCTGGTTCGACGTGCCGCTCGTCACGGCGCTCGCCCGCGCGATTCCCGAGGCCCGCGTCGTGCTCGTGGGGCCCGCGCACCCGGCGACGCGCGAGGAGATTTCCCGCGTGGCCTCCTCGGCGCCGAATCTCCATTGGATCGGGCCGAAGCCGTACGCCGAGATTCCAGCGATCGTACGCGCGTTCCGAGTCGGGCTGATTCCGTTCCGCCGCACGCCGCTCACGGAGGCGGTGAATCCGGTGAAGCTCTACGAGTACGCCGCGGCGGGAGTGCCCTGCGTGACGACGCGATTCACCGAGGATATCGGCGCGTTCGGCGAGGCGGCGCGCGTCGCCGATACGGAAGACGCGTTCGTCGCCGAGGTGCGATCGCTTCTTTGCGCCGCTCCGGATCCGGGGTCGCTGGTCGCATTCGCGCGGCGGCACGACTGGGACGAGATCGCCCGGCGGTTCGCCGCGGCCTGCCTGGAGGAAGCCGCGTGACCCGCCCCCCGAAGGGGGCGGGAGGTGGAGCAGGGCCGGGCGAAGGCGCGAGGGCGAAGGCCAAGCCGGGATCGAGAGCCGCTCCGGATGTCGAGCGCTGGGGCTGGGCGGTGCTGGTGCTTCTCGTCCTCCTCTTCTTCTACCCGATCACCTTCGGCAAGGTCTTCCTCACGCCGGATTCGGTCGCTCCGGCCGGGTTCGCCAAGATCGCGTTCGACGCCCTCGCGAACCAGCGCGTCTACCCGCTCTGGAATCCGTACCACTTCCTCGGAATGCCCTCGTTCGGGAGCCTCGCCTTCGTGCCGTACGTCTATCCCTTGGACGTCGTGTTCGGGTTCCTGAATCGGACGCTTCACTTCCCGGATCTGACCTGGCTCCTCGCGCACTATCTGCTCCTGGGCCTTTCCATGCTCGCGTTGCTGCGCGCCCTCGGCGCCTCTCCCGAAGGGGCCGTGCTCGGGGCGCTCGCGTTCGCGCTCACGCCGAATCTCGTGGCGGTGGGCGTGTTCGGGCACGGGAGCCAGATCATGACGGCGGCCTATCTCCCGCTCCTTCTCCTGCTCCTCGACCGCTTCGCACGACGCGGATCCCCGGTCGCGCTGGCCGGTCTCGCCGTCGCCGTCGCGCTCCAGCTCCTCCGCGGGCACGTGCAGATCGTCTTCTACTCGTGGCTCGCACTCGGCGGCTACGCCATGTTCCTCGCGATCACGGAGATTCGCGGGGGGCGTCCCGCCCAGGGATTGCGGGCGCTCGGGGGGCTCGCGACGAGCCTTCTGCTCGGGTTCGGCATGAGCGCCTTCCTGTACCTCCCGACCCACGAGTACGCCAAGCTCTCGGTTCGCGGCGCGGGCGAAGGCGGCGGGGCGGGCCTCGGGTACGCGACCGCGTGGTCCTTCGACCCGCGCGAGATCCTCACGTTCGCGATTCCGAGCATGTTCGGGTTCGGGGGCCGGACCTACTGGGGGAGCATGCCCTTCACCGACTATCCGAACTACATGGGGATCGTTCCGCTCGCGCTCGCTTCGTACGGCGCGTTCCGCTCCCGCGGAGCGGTCCGCTGGTATTTCACGGCGACGGCCCTCGGCTCGCTTCTCATCTCCTTCGGCAAGCACCTCCAGCCGCTCTACTCGCTCCTCTACTACCACCTCCCCTTCTTCAACAAGTTCCGCGTGCCCGTGATGATCCTCGTCCTGGTTCAGTTCGCGACCGGGGCGCTCGCGGCGTTCGGGCTCACGGCGGCGCTCGCGCGCGGCGCTCCCGCGAAGGAGTCCCGCGACCCGGGCGCTCCGTGGATGCGCGCGGCGGGGATCGCCGCCCTGGGCGGGGTTGCCGCCGTCGTCCTGATCCGCGTGTTCCACTCGGCGCTCGAGGTCGCGGCGATGCGCAGCCGCCCCAACTTCGGGGTCGAGGTCGCGAGAGAGGCGCTGGACCTCGCGTCGCTCGATGCGATCAAGTCGGGGATCCTGCTCGCGCTCGGATTCCTCGCGATCGCCTTCGCCCGCCGGGGACGGCTCAGCCGGCTCGGCGCGACCGCGGCGATCCTGGCGCTGACGACCGTGGATCTTTGGGTGATCGATCGGAAGATCATCGATCCACAGGTGGGATCCCCGGGGGAGTACGAGGAGTACTTCAGGGAAACCCCGGAGGTGACGTTCCTCAAGTCGGACACCACCCTGTACCGGGTGCTGCCGATCCAATGGAACGACAGCCGGCTCGCGGCGTACGGGATCGCGTCGGTCATGGGGTACCACCCCGCGAAGCCGAAGCTCTATCAGGCGCTCGCGGACACGGCGGGGATCATGAGCAGCATGAAGATGCTCCGGTTCCTGAACGTGAAATACGCGCTCGCGGACGGGTACATCCCACCGGGCACGGAGGGATTCACGCTCCGGCACGACGGGGAGGTGAAGGTGTACGAGATCGACGGCTGGCTGCCCCGGGCGTACGTGGTCCACCGGCTGAAGCCCGTTCGGGACGACGTCGTCGCGCTGGCGGTGATCCGGACGGGGGATTTCGAGCCGGGCGAGGAGGCGCTCTGGACGGGGCCCGATCCGCTTCCGGGACTCGCCGAGCCCTTGGTCGAGGATTCGGTGCGGGTGATCCGTTACAGCTTCAACGAGGCGGAGTTCCTCGTATCGACCGCGGCCCCGGGGCTCTTCGTCCTGGCGGATCAGTACGATCCGGATTGGGAGGCCACGGTGGACGGCGTGCCCGCGACGATCCATCGGGTGGACTACCTGATGCGTGGGATCCTGATCCGGCCGGGCGTCCATCGCATCCGGTTCCGCTACGAGCCGCGGGCGCTCGTCGCGGGCGTGCGGATCTCGATCGCGTCGCTCCTCCTGACCCTGGGGCTCGCCGGAGCGGGCCTCGTGCGCCGCAGCCGCGGCGCGGCTCCGGCCCCGGAAGCCACGGGCCCGGCTCCGGAGCCGCGGTCGTGAAGGCGCTCGTCATCATCCCGACGTACAACGAGCGGGAGAACCTCACGGAGCTTCTGGGGCGGATCTTCGCGCAGAACCTGCCGCTCGAGGTTCTCATCATCGACGACCATTCTCCCGACGGGACCGGAGCTTTGGCCGACGAGCTCAAGGCTTCGGACCCCAGGGTGCACGTCATGCACCGGGCCGCCAAGATGGGCCTCGGCTCGGCGTACGTCGCGGGATTCCGCTACGCGTTGGAGCGGGACTACGACGCCATGTTCGAGATGGACGCCGACTTCTCCCACAATCCCGACTCGCTGCCCGTATTCCTGAAGGAGCTGGAGACCGCCGATCTCGTCGTCGGCTCCCGCTACCTGCACGGCGTCACGGTCGTGAACTGGCCGCTCAAGCGCCTCGTCCTCTCGTACGGGGCGAACGTCTACAGCCGGATCGTCACGGGAATGCCGCTCAAGGACGCGACGGGAGGATTCAAGTGCTTCCGCCGCCAGGTGCTCGAAGCCATCGACCTGAGCCGGGTCCGGTCGGACGGGTACGGCTTCCAGATCGAGCTCAACTTCAAGGCGTGGCGGAAGGGATTCCGGATCCGCGAGATTCCGATCCTCTTCGTGGACCGCCGCGCGGGGGAGTCCAAGATGTCTCGACGGATCGTGTGGGAGGCGGCGTGGATGGTGTGGCGGCTGCGGATCCTGGACCTCCTGCGCGCCCTCTAGGCGGGAGCGACGATGGCCATCTCGCTCGTCGTGGTCCACTACCGGACGCGCCCGGCGCTCGAGCGGCTGCTCCGGTCGCTTCGCGAGTCCCGCCCGCCGCCGCTTCGGGAGATCCTGGTCGTCAACAATTCGGGCGACCCGATCGAGGATCTCCTCGCCGGCCTTCCGTGGCCCGCGCGGGTCCTCGCGCCGGGGAGGAACCTGGGCTACGCGCGCGCCGTGAACGAGGGTATCCGCGCCGCCCGCGAGGAGGAGATCCTGATCCTGAACCCCGACGTTCAGGTCACGCCGGATTCGGTCGAACGGCTCCTTGCGCACGCGGCCAGGCATCCCCGCGCGGCGATCCTCGCGCCGAAGCTCCTGAACCCGGACGGAACCCTTCAGCTTTCGGCCCGGCGCTTTTACAATTGGAAGACGCTCCTCCTGCGCCGCGCCCCGCTCGGTCCCTACGCCGTCCGGAGCCGCACGCTCCGGGACCATCTGATGTCGGACTGGGACCACGCGGACACGCGCCCCGTCGATTGGGTGATCGGCGCGGCGATGCTCGTCAGGCGGCAGGCGATCCGCGACGTGGGGCTCATGGACGAGCGCTACTTTCTCTATTTCGAGGACGTCGATTGGTGCCAGCGGATGTGGCGCCACGGCTATGAGGTCCTGTACTGTGCCGACGCGACGATGGTCCATGAATACGCCCGAGGGAGCGCCCAGATCAGCCCGCGCTCGATCCGAGCGCACGCGGCGGGTCTGCTCCGGTTCGCGGAGAAATGGAGCGCCATCCTCTACGCCGTGAGCCAGCGACGACGCAGGATCCTCTCGTTGCTCACGGTCGGGGCGGACGTCCTCGCGGCGGGCGCCGCGTTCCTCGCCGCGTACGCGATCCGGCTCGCGCTCGCTCCGGTCTTCGCGAACCCCATGTTCCCGCTCTCGAGCTACGGAGGCCTCTTCTCCTTCACGATCGCCGTGACCGTCGCGGCCATGGCCGCGAACGGCCTCTACCGCCGCACGGTGTTCGTGGACGCGATCGAGCGCGTGTTCTCGATCGGACAGGCCGTCGTGCAGGCGGGGCTCTTCCTCATGGCGGCCACGTATCTCTTCCAGATGCCGCGCTACTCGCGAGCGCTCGTGCTGATCCTGGGCCCGCTCCTCTTTTTCGCGCTGTTCGTCTCGCGCTCCCTCCTGGGGCGGCTCGGCGCGGGCGCGCGTCGGCAGGGGTTCGCGTTCGCGCGCGTGCTGATCGTGGGCGAAGGCGCGGAAGCCGAGCGTGTGCGCGCCACGTTCGAGCATGAGCGCCGCGCGGGGTTCGAGCCGCTCCGCGCCTCGGCGCCGGCCGACCCGAGCGAGGCGCCCGAAGCCGTCGCGGCGCGGCTTCGGGGCCTCGTCGAGACGGAGCGGGTCCAAATCGTGTGCGTCGTGCCCGAGCCGGGGGAGGTGCCGTATCTCCTCGCGGTGGCCGCTGCGCTGCGCGACTCGGGGGCCGCCGTCTACTGGGCGGGCTCGGTGGCGCAGCTCGCCGCGGAGGAGAGCCTGAGCCGCCTCGGCCCGGTGCGGGCCGTCCTGCTCCACGCCCCGAGCCGCGGGCTCTCGCTCAGGATGCGCAAGCGCGCGAGCGATCTCATGCTCTCGCTCTTCGTCGCGCCGTTCCGCTGGAGCGCCCTGCGCTCCTATCTCGCGGGACGCGGGGAGCGCTTCGGTCCGGCCGAGGCCTGGGGAAGCGTCTGGTCCGGGAGGTTGAGCTGGGTCGGACGGAGCGACTACGAGAAGGACTTCTGGCTGGACGTTCCCCCGTGGGCGCGGCTCGCGCTCGAGTCGCTCCGGCCCGGCGTGGTGACGCCGCCCGACGGCGCGGGGTCCGACCGGACGGAGCGCGTCGCGGCGGAGCTCGCCTACCTCTCGCGGTTCTCCCTCGCGGAAGACCTGCGCGTGTTCCTTCGCGCCACACGGGGAGCCGTGCGGTGAAGCGGCCCGCCCGGTTCGTTCTCGCGCTCTCCGCGTTGGCGTTGGCCGGAGCCGCGGGGCCGACCCGCGCGACGAATCTCTTCGTGACGAATCACGTGAACTCGAACGAGGTCCAGGGGATGGCGGTCTGGAAGGCGCGCCTCGCCATGGCGACCCTCGGCGGGATCGTGACGTACGATCCCGCGACCGGCGAGTTCGAGAAGATCCTACAGTCGCCCGCCGGCCTTCCCTCGAATCGCGTTCTTTGCGTCGAGGTGAGCCCGTCCGGGTCGCTCTGGGCCGGCACCACCGAGTCCGGCGTCGCGCGAATCAAACCCGACGGCACCTTTCGCCGGACCTTGAGCACCTTCGACGGCCTGCCGGGGGACCGCGTGCAGACGATCTACGTGCGCAACGATTCCGTGTGGGTCGGAACGAACGCCGGCGCGGCGCTCCTGACCGAGAATCCGGGCACCGGCCGGATCGGATTCACGCGCTCCTACACGAGCGCGAGCACCTCGGGCGCGCTGGCGGGAGACGACGTGCGCGCGTTCCTCCAGGTCGGCGACACTCTCTGGTGCGCGACGACATCGGGGCTCTCGAGCTTCGCGTCCGGCGCGTGGCAGCTCCGCACGGCCGCTCTTTCCCTCGCCGCGACGTCGCTCGCGTTCCACGCGGACACGCTCTGGGCCGCGACCGCGCTGGGGCCCTACGCGTACGTGAACGGGGCATTCCAGGCGCGGAACGCGGGCCACGCGTTCACGAGCCAGGTCCTCTATGCGTCCACTTCGGGACTCTACTCGGGGGCCTCCCTCTTCGGCGCGTATCGATACGGGGGAGGATCGTGGTCGGCGCTGAACACGGGGCTCCCGAGCCTGCGCGTGACCTCGTTCCGAGAGACCGCGGGCGGGGATCTGTGGACGGGCACGCAAGGCGGGCTCGCGCGACTCGTCCCGACGGGGCCTTCGTGGGAAGCGCACCGCTCGCCCGGGCCCCTCGTGAACGGGACGCAGCGGGCGATCGTGGATTCGAGGGGGGTCTGGATCGGCACGGGGAACTTCTTCCCTCCGGTCGGGGGACGCGGCGTCGTGCTCCACTTCGACGGGCTCGACTGGAGCGCGCTCACCAGCTCCACCACCGGCGGGTCGTTTCAGCAGACCGACGACTTCGCCGTCCTCTCCGACCGGTCGGGGAAGCTCTGGTTCGGACACTGCTGCTCTCCCGGCCCCACGATCCCGCGCGTGGACCGGTGGGATCCCGCGACCGACACCTGGGACCGCCCCCCGGCCTACAACATCTGGGCGCTCGAGCAATCGCCGGCCGGGCCCGTCTACGGGGCAAGCTCCGATCTCGAGAACGGCGTCTACGTGTTCGACGCCTCGACTGGCGCGCTGACCGACTCGCTCACGCCCGCGAACTCGGGCCTCACGAGCAGCAACCTCCGCGCGATTCGGTTCGACAGCGCCGGAAAGGGATGGATCGGGACCGCCTTCAACGGGCTCGA
>JACQPZ010000075.1 GCA_016207265.1 Candidatus Latescibacterota bacterium
AAGGTAGCGCGGCTTATGCCCGCGCTTCTCGAGCGCCGCGTGGATCTCCTCCCGGTCCGCGAGGATGCGGCGCCCGCCGCCCGATCCCACGGGCTCGAGGGGATGATCGGGTCCCTGCGCCTGCTCCTCGTGCCAGGCGTCGTAGAGCACCCCGATCTCAAGCGGCGTCGGACGCATACGGACGGAACCTATCATGCCGCATGGGGTAACGCCGGTCTAAAAATTTATGTTGTCAATGGGGCCCCGAAGTCCGATACTTCTTGGCGAAGCAGATGCCTGGCGGTCGTAAGTAGCGCATGTTCGTGAAACGTTGCCGCAGGGGAAGATGCCTGCGGCTTTTCTTGTATCCGGACGGGTCATCCGTCCGGAGGCCCGACCAAGGTGGCCGGGCCATGCGCCCGAGAGGGCGTTTCGTTGGGGCGATCCGCCCCGGATTGTAGAAGGAGCTTCTCAAGTGGCAAACGGAACGGTGAAGTGGTTCAACGAAGCGAAGGGTTTCGGATTCATCCAGCAGGAGGGTGGCGAGGACGTGTTCGTCCACTACTCGGCGATCCAGGGCGAGGGCTTCAAGACGCTGGCCGAGGGCGAGCGGTTGGAGTTCGATATCGTCCGTGGACCGAAGGGCCTTCAGGCCGCGAACGTCCGTAAGGCGTAAGCGGTTTCCGACCCACTTCACGTCGGAGAACGGCGGGGCGACCTCATCGGTCGCCCCGCTTGCTATATGCGGCTCTATTCAAGCCCCGAAATCTATGACGTCGCGTTCGGCTGGGATCTCAGGATGGAGCTCGACTTCGTCGAGCGCTGTCTGAGCGAGCACACGCCTGGAGTCGTGCGGAGGATTCTCGAGCCCGCGTGCGGCACGGGCCGCGTGATCGCGGCGCTCGCCTCGCGCGGCTACGAGGTCGCGGGATACGACCTGAGCCCCGAAATGGTGGCCTACGCCGCCGAGAAGCTGAAACCGTTCGGGGGAAGGGTGCTCCGGGGAGACATGACGTCCTTCCGGCCGCCTGGCGTGCACGACGCGGCGATCAATCTGGTCAACTCGATCGGTTATCTCCTCGAGGACGAAGCGCTGGCCTCGCATCTCGAGGGTGTCGCCGGAGCGCTGCGTCCGGGCGGCGTCTACCTCGCGCAGTTCAATTACGGAGGCGAGCCGCCCGAGCTGGCCGCGTTCGGCCCGTGGGGAAACCGGGCGGGGAATCTCTCGACCACGCTGACGTGGCGTGTGGTGCGGGAGGATCCCGCGGCGGGTCGCTCCTACCATGAATGCCGCGTCACAGCCCGCAGCGGCAAGGAGCACCGGACGATCGAGGAATCCCACGTCCTACGTTACTGGACGCAGGAGGACTTCGACAGGATCGTGGCGGAGAGCCCCTTCGAGCTGGTCGCGGTCTATTACGACCGGTTCGAGGAGCACCCCCTGTCGGAGCCGCGCACCGGGGAGCTTGGGAACCTCTACCACGTGCTGCGCCGGCGCGACTAGGCTTTCCGTCGATGCACCGCGTACGCCGACGCCTGATCCGTCGGCAGGATCATGACGGACTGGACGTTCACGTGGGGCGGGCGCGTCAGGCACCACACGACGGCTTCGGCGACGTCCTCGGGGCGCAGCGGAGTCATTCCGTCGTACACCGAGCCCGCGCGGGCCCGGTTCCCCTTGAAGCGGACCTCGCTGAACTCGGTCTCGGCCAGCCCCGGCTCCACGTTCGAGACGCGCACGCCCGTTCCGAGCACGTCGTACCGGAGGCCGTCCGAGATCGCCCGCACCGCGAACTTCGTCGCGCAGTAGACGGCCCCGCCGCCGTAGACCTGGTGCCCCGCGATCGACCCGACGTTCACGACGTGGCCCTGCCTGCGCTCGACCATTCCCGGCAGCACCGTCCGCGTGACGTAGAGAAGGCCCTTCACGTTGGTGTCGATCATCTGATCCCAGTCGGCCGTGTCGCCCGACTGGATCGGATCGAGCGCCAGCGCGAGGCCGGCGTTGTTGACCAGGACGTCGAGCCGGGAGAGGAGCTCCGTCGCGCCGCCCAGGATCGCGCGAACCTGCGTCGGATCGCGGACGTCGAACGTGAGGGAGACGCTCTCCACGGAGTGCCGATCGCGGATCTCGCGCCCGAGCGCCTGCAACCGGTCCGCCCGGCGCCCCGTGATCGCGACGTGGCATCCTTGTGCCGCGAGCGCGCGGGCTACGGCCATCCCGAATCCGCTCGTCGCTCCGGTCACGAGCGCCCAGCGTCCCTTTAGCTCCGTCATTGGCGGCGAGCATAGCAATCATGGTGGCGATGATCCAGCCGCTCCCATAAGATCCCGGCCCGGGATGAGATCGCCGTCTTTGCCGCGAGGGGAAGCGAGGGTGTCCGGGTGAGACACGATCTCCTGGTGGTCGGCGGCGGCATCCACGGCGCCGCGGTCGCCCGGGATGCGGCGCTCCGGGGTCTCACCGTGCTCCTGGTCGAACGCGGCGATCTCGCGTCGGGCACGAGCAGCCGATCCTCGAAGCTCATCCATGGCGGCATCCGCTACCTCGAGACGGGGCAGATTCGTCTGGTCCGCGAGGCGCTGCGCGAGCGGGCGCTCCTTCTCGAGTTGGCCTCCGATTTCGTTCGCCCGCTGGCGTTCCTGATCCCTCATTATCGCGGCGAGGGCCGGCCTCGGCTGGAGGTCCGGGTCGGCCTCTATCTCTACGCCGCGTTCGCTGGCCGCCATCCGCTCTCCGCGCACCGGACGATGAGCGCCTCGGAAGCCCGGGGCCTCGAGCCGGCGCTCGAGCCGAAGGGACTCCAGGGCGCTTCCCATTACTGGGACGCCCAAATGGACGACGCCGCGATGTGCGTCGCGGTCGCGCTCGACGCGGAACGCGCGGGAGCGGCGATCCGAACCTACACCGCGCTCGTCGGCCTCGCTCCGGACGGCGCCGCGTGGCGGGCGCGCTTCCGCGACGTGGATACCGGCGCCGAAGACGAGGCGCTGGCGCGCTGCGTCGTGAATGCGGCCGGTCCGTGGGCCGGGGAGGTCCACGCCCTCGCGGACCCCTCGACCGCGACCGGCATGCGCCGCACGCGGGGAACGCACGTCGTCGTCCCGGCGCTCACGCGGGAGCACGCGCTGCTCCTGACGGCCCGCCGCGACGCCCGCGTGCTCTTCGTGCTTCCGTGGGGGGCCTATTCGCTCATCGGGACGACCGACGTGGACGATGACGCTGCGCCGGGACGCGTCGCCCCACGGCCCGAGGACGTGCGGTATCTTCTCGAGGGGCCGGGCCGCGCGCTGCCCGGGCTCGACCGCGCGAGGAAGCCGCTCCGCGTCTTCGCGGGGCTCCGGTCCCTCGCGCGATCGGGTGCAGGACGGCCGTCCGCGAACACCCGGGAGCATCGGATCGTCGAGCGCGGAACGCTGCTCACGCTGATTGGAGGGAAGTACACGACCCACCGGAGCTGGGCCGAGCGCATCGTGGACCGGGCGGCGGAGCTGGCCGGCATCGAGACGCGGGAGTCCGTCACCGCGGCGACGC
>JACQPZ010000067.1 GCA_016207265.1 Candidatus Latescibacterota bacterium
CCTTGGGAGAGATCGGCCCGCCGCCCCCCCGGCGGATGGCCCACGGGCCCCGCCGCGGACGCCCGCGCTGCGATGCCTGCGCCGGATAAAATCACCGGTTTCGTGCAGGTGCCGGGTTAATTTACTTTTTTACAACTTGTTATGGACACGTTTCACGTGAAACATGCCCAAAATCAGCTCCGGTTCGACCTGAAAGCGCGCCCCTCGAGCCGCGAACCAGGGTCAACGTCCAGTTTGATCGGAGGGCTCAGGCGCCCGCCGAAGGCTCCGGTGAGACCCGTCCGACGAGCAGCGCGCCCCCGAATGCCCCGCGGACCTTGATGGACCCCGCGCCCATCGGACCCAGATCGGAAATGCTCCACGCCGGCGCGGTCGCCCCCATGAAGTAGACCCATCGCGCACCCGGCGCCGCGACGCGCTCGGCCATACGGAGTGTTTCCGGCAGGTTCCCGAGGGCGCGAACGAACAGGCATTCGTGCGGCTCCGCGGTCCAACTGCGCCCGAACTCCTCGAGTCGGGCGCAAACGACCGTAACATTCGGGAGTCTCAGCTCGCGGACGGCCCGCTCGAGGAAGCCGGCTTTCTTCTCCCTCGATTCGAGCACGGTGAAGGAGGTCTGGGGCCAGACGATCGCGAGCGGAATTCCTGGGAATCCGCCTCCGCTTCCGATGTCCAACGCGGATCGCGGCGGATCCGACAGAAGCTCGATCGGATTCAACGAGTCGAGGATGTGGCGAGTGTAGACGACGGTCCGATCTCCGCTCGCCACCAGCGACAGTTGGGCTACTTGCGTGTAGACGAGCTGTCCGAACCTGCCCAGAAGGTGAAATGCCTCGGTGCTGATGTTGCCGGATGCGACCCGAGGCGCCAGAGTCTTCTCAAACTCCGAGTAATCAGGCTCGAGGTCGCGCGGAAGCTGGAGGACTGAACGAGCGGCGGCGTTCCCGTTCGGCATAGACTACGAGGACCGCGACATCCGCGGGCGATACCCCGGCGATGCGCGATGCCTGACCGACCGTCCCCGGCCGGACCTTCCGGATTTTCTCACGTCCCTCCTTCGAGAGCTCGAGCAGGGGGGCATCGAGGACCGAATCGTCGAGAGGAAGTCGCTCGTAGCGGGCCGACCGCTCAACTTCCCGGAGTTGCCGTTGAATGTATCCTTCGTATCGAATCTCGATCGCGGCCGACTCTACCGCCTCGATACCAAGGTCCGCAACCCCGGGCAGCGTGCCCAGCTCGTCGAGCCGAAGCAATCCGGCCCGTATGCTCGCCGCCGGGCATCCCGCGGCCTCGGATCCCGTTTCGCGACCGCCGCGTAGAAAGGCCACCGCACGCCTCCGCCGCGATGATCGTTCTTCGACCTGCGCCAGATCGGCGGGTTTCAGCGTGCCCAGCTCCCGCACGCGGGGGAGGAGCCGATCGATAGCGTTATCTTGCCGCAGCAACAACCGATACTCGGCATTCGACGTAAACATGCGATACGGCTCCTCGGTGCCTTTGACCACTAGATCGTCAATCAACACACCGACGTACGCCTCTTCTCTCCCGAGACGAAGGGGGGAGCGTCCAAGGATCTTCAACGCGGCGTTGATCCCGGCCACGAGGCCCTGGGCCGCCGCCTCCTCGTAGCCGGATGTCCCGTTGATCTGTCCCGCAAGATAGAGCCCGGCGATCCGTCTCGTCTCGAGCGTGGCCTTGAGCTCGGTCGGAGGGACGAAATCGTACTCGACTGCGTAGCCCGGCCGGATCATCTCAGCGTCCTCGAGCCCGGGGATCGTGCGCAGCATCGCGCGCTGGATCTCTTCGGGCAGGCTGGTCGAGAGGCCGTTGATGTAGTACTCGTGCGTTTCACGGCCTTCCGGCTCCATGAAGATCTGGTGCGAGGGTTTCTCGGCGAAGCGGACGACCTTGTCTTCGATCGAGGGGCAGTAGCGGGGGCCGATGCCGCGGATCTTCCCAGTGTAAAGCGGCGAGCGCGAAAGGTTCGCGCGGATCAGATCGTGGGTCGCCTCGGTCGTGCCCGTGAGATGGCAGAGGATCTGATCCACCTGGAGCGCGCCCGTGAAATGGGAAAACGGGCGCGGCGGCTCATCCCCGGGCTGCTCGATCATCCGCCCGAAGTCGATCGTATCCCGGTGGATCCGGGGCGGAGTCCCCGTCTTGAGGCGGAGTACGGGAAAGCCCAGGTCCGATAGACATTCGGAGAGTCCCCGTGCGGGAGCCTCGCCCACGCGCCCGCCCGCGACCGTCCGTTCGCCGATGTGCATGAGCCCGTTCAGGAAGGTGCCCGGGGTCACGATCACCACGTCCGCCTCGATCGCGCCGCCGCCCTTCAGCGCGACGCCGCGGATCGATTCGTGCTCGATCAGGAATTCGACGACCTGCGCTTCGATCAACGAGACGCCCGGCGTGCGATTCAGGTGCTCGCGAACGACGTCCCGGTAACGAGCTTTGTCTTCCTGCGCCCGAGGGGACCAGACCGCAGGACCCCGCGCGCGGTTCAGCATCTTGAACTGGATGCCGGCCCGGTCCGCCATGCGTCCCATGATCCCGCCGAGCGCGTCGATCTCGCGGACCAACTGCCCCTTCGCGAGCCCGCCGATTGCGGGATTGCAGGACATCTGCGCGATCGCGCTAAGGCTCATCGTGACGAGGGCCACATCGACCCCCATCGAAGCGGCGATGCACGCCGCCTCGCAGCCGGCGTGGCCCGCACCGACGACGACGATGGGGTGGCGGGTCCGGGGCGCGGCGGGCTCGCGGGGCGCGCTCGGCGCGGCGGGCGCCCGCGAGTCCAAGTCGGCTCGAGCGCCGTTCCCGCCGCTCATTTGCCGATGCAGAAGTTGGAGAAAACGGCCGCGATCACATCCTGGTCCACGCCGCGCCCGACCAGCTCGCCGAGGAGCCGTCGCGCGTCGGTGAGGTCGGCCGCGATCAGATCATAGGATTCATCGCCCAAAAGCCCTTGTTCGGCGCGCTCAAGCGCCGCCGCGATGTCCGCAAGCAGGACCTCCTGCCGCGCGCTCGTCGCGGCGATCTCCTCGCCCGACGCCGTACCCAAGAGATGGGGGAGCGCGGAGCGGAGGGCGCCGAGGAGTAGGTCGGCGCCCCCGGGGCGCACGGCCACGGTCTCCACCTCTGCAAGAAGCTGCCGCGCCGCCAGCCCGAGCGATTCCGGCGCCGGGCGCGAGGGCCCGTTTCCTCTGGCCGGTAGATCGGCCTTGTTCCATGCGACCACGACGGGCCGGTCCTCGACCAGGGCCGCGGCCGTGCGATCCGCCTCCGCCCGGAAGTCGGATCGGTCGAATACGAGGATCGCGAGGTCCGCGCCGCGCGCGGCGCGGTCGGTGCGTTCGAGGCCCAGCCGCTCGACCGGGCCGGCGGTCGGGGACGCAGGATTACGGACGCCGGCCGTATCGGTGAGGCGAAGCTCCACGCCGTCCACCCAGATCGACTCTTCCACCGTGTCGCGCGTCGTTCCCGGCGTCTCGCTCACGATCGCCCGCCCGTATCCCACCAGGGCGTTCAGGAGGCTAGACTTTCCGACGTTGGGCCGGCCCAAGAGCGCGACGCGAAGCCCCTCCTCGCGGCGGCGCGCCGACGGGAGCTTCGAAATCCACTCGCGCACCGGCGCCGCGAGCGCGGCACAGCGGGCCGCGAGCGCGCGGCCGTCGAACGCCTCGCCCACGTCGCTCGGGAAATCGATCCGCGCCTCCACCTCGGCGAGGAGCGGCACGAGTTCGCGGTCCAGCTCGGC
This sequence comes from Candidatus Latescibacterota bacterium, assembly GCA_016207265.1. Taxonomy (GTDB): domain Bacteria; phylum Eisenbacteria; class RBG-16-71-46; order SZUA-252; family SZUA-252; genus WS-7. The sequence continues at coordinate 3,758 of JACQPZ010000067.1, forward strand.
GACCCGCCGTGAGAGCGCGCCGCCCAAGGTCGCGCGGGCCGCTCGGGCCGCCCGATCGGACCGGGCCTTCACGAGCGCGGCCACCGATTCTGCCTGCGCGAGATCGATCTTTCCGTTCCGATACGCGCGCTCCGTGAACTCGCCGGGCCGTGCGGGTCGGGCCCCGCACGCGATCAGCGACTCGAGGACGGCGCGGGGAATCGTCCGACCGCCGTGCGAGGAAATCTCGACGACGTCTTCACCGGTGTATGAGCGGGGCTCCCGAAATACGGAAAGAAGAACGGTGTCGATCGGGGAACCGTCCGCGGAGAGGAAGGTCCCGAAGAGAATCCGGTGGGAGGGGCTACGCTCCGGCGACCGGCGGCCCTGAAACCGACGCGCGGCGATCGAGAGGGCGGAGGGTCCGCTGAGCCGCACGACGGCGATCGCGGATTCCCCGGGGCTCGTGGCCAATGCCACGATGGTGTCGTTTGCCACCTTCCGCCATGCCTCGCCCTATCCTGGGCCGTCGCCGTCTTCGGCCCGGACCACGACCCGCTTGAAGAGGCCGTCGCCGATGCTCGTGCTCGTCATGCCCTTCACCTCGGCCACTTCGAGATGCACGATGCGGCGCTCGATCGCGGACAAAGGCTCCGTCACGGCCTCGACGCCGGTGGCGCGGACCTCCTCGATCAGCTCCCGCGCCAGCTCGCGCAGGCTCTCCACGCGGCGGTCCCGGAAGCCGGCCACATCCACCTCGACGCGGGGAATCGCGGAATCCGGCATCTGGGCGCGAAGAACCCTCGCGACCATGTGCTGGAGCGCCGCGAGCGTCTCCCCGTCGCGTCCGATCAAGAACTGGTCGCGCTCGCCCGCGTTGACCGCGACCCGGACTCCGTCGCGGGTCCGGTCGCCCGTGACGGTCGCCGGAAACCCCATCTGCTCCACGATCCCCTCGGCGATGCCGCGCACGCGCTCCACGATCTCGGGAGTGATCTCCGCGGGATCGAGCGGCGGTGGTGGAGGCCCGTAGCTCTCGGCGGGTGCGCCCGCGCGACGTCCGCGAAACGGCTCCTCGGCGGCGTCGCGACGCCTGGCCGGGCGCGTCGCCGTGCCCGCGCCGTCGGGAGGCGCGTTCGGGTCGCGGCGCCAGGCGCGAAGCTTGACGGGGCGGAATCCACCGAGCGAATTCGCGGAGCGGCCGGCGTCCAGAAGCTCGACCCCCAGATCCTTCGGCGCGATGCCCAGTTTCGCGGCCGCCGCGCGGACCGCGTCGCCATAACTTGCGGCTTCTACTTCGATCGGTTGGTCCATGTTCGCTCGGGGTTTCGAGGGTCTGGCGCGGCGTCTACCCCTGTGCGGCGAGCTTGCGGTCTTCGGCCAAGTTGACCAGGTACTGCTGAAGCGCCGACAGGAGATTGTTCACGGTCCAGTACAGGATCACGCCGGCCGGGAAAGTATACATGAAGAAGAGCATGAACAACGGCATCACGTACATCATGCCCTTCTGCGCGGGAGCCACCGGCGTCTGCGCCTGGAGCAGGTAGGTGCTGGCCGTCATGACGATCGGGAGCAGATGGATCGGGAATCCGGCGACCGTGAAGAGCAGGTCTGGGGCCGAGAGATCCTGGATATAGCCCACGAACCCGGAAGCCCTCAGCTCGATCGAGAAGAGCAGCACGTTGTAGAGCGCGATGAACACGGGAATCTGGAGAATCATCGGAAGGCACCCGCTCATCGGGTTGACCTTGTTCTCCTTGTAGAGGGCCATCATCGCCTTGTTCAACTTCATCGCGTCGCCCTTGTGACGCTCCTGGAGCTCCTTGATCCGGGGCTGCAGGTGGTGCATAACCTTCATCGAACGAAGGCTCGATTGGGTGAGGGGGTAGAACAGGAGCTTGGTCGCGGCGGATAGAATGATGATCGCGACGCCATAGTTCGGGAACACCTTGTAGAGCAGATTGAGGAGCGTGAGCATGAGCACGCTCACGCCGCGCATCCACTGCCAACCGAGGTTCGCCACCTCGTCGAGGCCCGATCCCACCGCGGCGAGCGTTTCGTAATGGATCGGCCCAGCGTAGATCCGCGCGTGCCGCGCCACCTCGGCTCCGGGGGGAGCCGAGCCTGCGATCCAGGCCGCGACGGCTCCGGGCCCCGCCGCGCGGAACACGACGTCGGAGACGGTTCCCGAATCGGGGACCACCGCGGCGATGAAATACTTGCTTCGGCTCGCGACCCACCGGACGTTTCCGGGAGGAAGGGTTTTCTCGCCGCCCGGCCCCAGCTTCTGCGCGTGCACCGTCTCGAGCTTCGTCCCGAGCAGCGCGACGGCCTCGATCTCGGCGGGCTTCGCGTAGCGCTCCGTGAGCGGAAGGGGGGCCACCCATCCGATCCTGTAGCGGATCGGACCCATCTCGGGAGGGGCGGCGACGCGCACGTCCGCGTCGAGGAGCCTTCGGTCGGCGCTCAAACGGAAGGTCTTCGTGACGCGGATCCCGCTCGAATCCTCCGCTTCGAACGCGAGCATTCCCTGCATCTGGCTCTCGGCCGTGAGACGGAACGGCGTGTCCGAGAAGTCGAGGGACCGGTCGCCGGCGTCCACCATCACGTGGAAGGCGCGCGCTCCCGGCGGAATCAGATCGACCGGAGCTTTCCTGATCGCGTCCTTGTAGGTATCGAGCACCCAGTGCTCGATCGAAGCCCCTCGGGTCGTGAATGTCGCCTTGAACCGGTCCGTCTCGATCTCGCGCTCGAGAATCGGCTCGTCCGGAACCCGCGGGCGCGCGGCCATGGCTCCCGCAGCGGCGGTCTGCGCGGATCCGGGCGCGCTTCCGAGCGCGCCTCCCGGCGCGACCGTCCCCGACGCGGGAACGGAACCAGCGCCGGTCCGAGTCCCGGAGCCGGTCTGGACGCCCGAGCCGGCGGCGCCGTCCGCGCGGCCGGATTCGGCCGGGGCGGGAGATCCGCCCTGTTGGGAAGGCGTCGGCTTCGGCCTCGGCCGGTAGAACTTGGAAAGGAGAAGCTGGTCCGCGAGTAGGACCACCATGATGAGCACCATCGCGAGAAGGACCTTGCGATCCATGGCGTGCGGGCCGGCCCCTCAGGGGACCGGGTCGTACCCTCCGGCGTGGAACGGGTGGCAGCGCAGGATGCGCCGAACGATGAGCCACAGCGCGCCCCCAAGGGGGCGGCGCGTCAGCGCCTCCTCGGCGTAGGCGGCGCAACTCGGCTCGAACCGACACGCGCGCGGCAGGGAAGGGGAGATCGCAGCGCGATAGAAGCGGACGATCCGGAGAAGGAGCAACCGGAATCCGCGTGAGAGAGCCCTCATGCCTCCTCCCGGTCGAAGAGCCCTCATGCTTCCTCCCGCTCGAGAAGCGCCGCCATCTCCCTCGAGACGGCGGCAAGCGGCGCGATCGCGCAGCCGCTCCGCGCGATCCAGACCCGCCAGCGGGCCCGGTCCCGGATCCGGGGAGGCAGCGCCCGGAACGACTCGCGCAGGAGCCGCTTCGCGCGGTTCCGGCGGACGGCCGGACCGACTTTCCGGCTCGCCACGTACGCGACCCGGCCCGAATCCTCCGGCCGCGGGAGGCTCACGAGCGTCATGAGGCTGCCGTGAATGGAGTTCCCTGCCTGATACACTTCGCGGAATTGCCACCCCTGGTGCAGGCGGCGATCGCGCGGTCGGATCGCGCCTGGCATTGGAGCCTCGTGCGTCGGGGCGGCGTCAGACCGTGAGGCGTTTGCGGCCTCGGTCGCGGCGGCGCTTCAAGACGGCGCGGCCGCCGCGGGTGCTCATCCGCTCGCGGAAGCCGTGGACCTTCTTCCGGCGGCGATTGTGGGGCTGAAACGTGCGCTTCACGTGTCCGTGCCTCTACAGGTGGAGGAAGAGCATGTCCGATACGAGCGGTGGAGTGTATCGAACCGGGTCGGCCCGGGTCAACCGCTAAGGCTCATGCCGCCGCCCCGAGGCGGGCGGCGCATCGGGACGACCCCCGCTCGACTGTCGCCAATTTTTTCGTTGCAAGGGGTCGCGCGCGGGGATAATCTGCGCGCTCGCGACGGCCAAGGGCGTGAGCGACGCACCTCGCGCCCAGGGCCCTCGCAGTTTCCGGTCTCCCTGCGCGGCGAGTCGCGCGCCTTCACCCGGACATCCAGGCTGTGAGGATTACGCGAACCAGAATTCTGGTTGTGGGGCGTAACGGTTCTTCATCGTGCCCGTTACGCCCCGATTCTTTTGTGGATAACTGTGTGGATAAGCCGTGGACGCGGCGTGCGTGGCTGGGGATGCCAGCGTGATAACGGAGGCGACGGTGGCCGGCGACGTGTGGCGGGGCGCACTCGAGAAGATTCAATCGCACATCACGAGCCAGACCTACGAGACGTGGTTTCGATCGCTCGCGCCGCTCGAGTACGACGGGGCGAGCTTCGTGCTCGAGGTGCCGAGCCAGTTCTACGTGGATTGGCTGGACCAGCATTACCGGCAGCTCATCGAATCATCGCTCGCGGCGGCGGCGGGGCAGCCGGTTTCCCTGGCGTTCCACGTCCGCGCGGAGGAGACGCCGGTCTTCGAAGAGCGCCCGCGCGGACCGCTTCCGACCCGGAACGAATGCTACTTAAGCCCGCATAACACGTTCGAGACCTTCATCGTCGGAAACGGAAACCAGTTCGCGCACGCGGTGGCGCAGGCGGTCGCGCAGAGCCCGGGAGAGCGATACAACCCGCTCTTCATCTACGGCGGCGTCGGTTTGGGGAAGACGCACCTCATGCACGCCATCGGCCACCAGGTCCGGGCGGGCCGCCCCGCGGCGCGGATCTTCTTCGTGAGCGCCGAGAAGTTCATGAACGAGATGATCTATTCCATCCAGCACGCGACGACGCTCGAGTTCAAGAGCCGCTACCGCACCGCCGACGCCCTCTTGATCGACGACATCCAATTCCTCGCCGGCAAGGAGAGCACGCAGGAGGAATTCTTCCACACGTTCAACACGCTCCACGACGCCCACAAGCAGATCGTTCTCACAAGCGACGGCCCGCCTAACTCGATGACGGCGATCGAGGAGCGGCTCGTCTCGCGGTTCACGTGGGGGGTCGTCGCGGATCTCCAGGCGCCCGACCTCGAAACGCGCGTCGCCATCGTGAAGAAGAAGGCGGAGCTTCAGGGGCGAATCCTGCCGAACGAGATCGCGCTTCTCCTCGCGAGCAACATCAAGACCAACATCCGCGATCTCGAGGGGTCGCTCTCGCGGCTTCTCGCGTTCTCGGATCTTCTGAACCACGAGCTGTCGGTCGAATTCGCGCAGGAGGTCCTCCGCGAGCAGATCAAGCCCGATCTCGCCCGCGTGGACGTCTCCGACATCCAGCGGATCGTCGCGAGGCATTTCAACGTCACCGAGGAATCGATCCGCGGCAAGCGCCGCACCGACACGATCGCGTTTCCGCGTCAGGTGGGCATGTACATCGCCCGCGCGGTCACGGATCTCTCGCTCGCCGAGATCGGAGCGAAATTCGGCGGACGCGACCACACAACCGTGCTCCACGCGTACAACAAGATCGAGGGGTTGATCGCGACCGACCGCGAGATGCGCGCCGTCATCGAAGACCTCATGGCGAGCGTCAGCACCTGAGACCCGAGCCGGCCCGCGACGGTCCGGCACGCGCCGCGCTCCGATCCGTAATTCGACGTTCGCGACCCGTGGATGCGCGGTGCACAACCTTGTCACGTCCCAGCCGCACCGAAAACTCGGGCACAACTCCCGACTTCTCCACAGCGGTCCACAACCACCGACTGTGACCAATTGTTTCACAACTACATGTATATCAATAGGTTGCGTGATAAGTTCCTCCCCACAATAACGTATCCACCGCCCCTAGCACTACTGCTGCTATTCAAGGATCCCATCATCTGTAGGCC
>JACQPZ010000017.1 GCA_016207265.1 Candidatus Latescibacterota bacterium
CGGCTCCGTTCTGGGACGCCGGCGCGGCGCTCACCACGGGGTTCCGCACCTACGCCCGCCATTGGGAGTTCAACGGTGCCGCATACGGAATCCTCCGCTCGATGATCCCGCCCGCGCCCGGCGTGCCGTCCGAGGCGACCGTTCGCGCCGATGAGGCGACCCGCGCGATCCTGGCCGCGGCGGGGGTCGTGGCCATCCTCGCGATCGGCCTCCGTGCCCGCAGCGCGGGTGCCGCCGCGTTCGCCGCCGTCGTGGCGTTTCTTCTCGCGAGCCCGACCGTCTTCCCCTGGTATGCGATTCCGGCCGTCGCGCTCCTGCCGCTCCATCCCGATCTCGGAATGCTCGTCTTCTCGGGCCTCCTCGCGCTCTCCTACGTCCCGCTTCCCCACCTCCGCGCGACGGGGCAATGGGAGCTCCCTCCATGGATTCTCTGGGTCGAGTACGGAGGGCTCGTCGCCGCCTGGGCGCTCGCGATCGCGTTTCGGCTCGGGCGCCGGCGGTCCGATTCCGCCGGCGGGCCGAACCCGCCGGCAGAAGCCGCGGCTCAGGAGCGGGAGGAGGCGTGGACGAGGGACATCACGCCCACGTAGAGGAATCCGAATAGGTAGAGCAGGAAGAACGCGAGCGGCGCGTAGAGCTTCGCGTGCGCAAGGCTCACCATCGTCCACGCGAAATAGAGCCCATCGCGATCTCGATGAGCGCCCACCCGCTCACCGGCGAGCGCCTCCAGGACGGCGCGCGTGTTGGAGACTGAAAGGCCGATGCCGAGCGAGCTGGTCGCGATGAGAAAGAGGGTCGTGTCGGCGATCGTGAAGGGCACGTCCTAGGGTAAGCGCCCGCCTACCGGCGAAACGTGCCCTTCCACGTCTCGTCGCTCAAGAGAAGCGAGACGCCGAGCCGGATGAAGCGCTCGTCGGCGCCGAGATCGCTCCGCTTCCCGCGGCTCCGCGCCTCGAGCGAGAAATCGATCCCGCCGCCTTTATCCTGGCTGAGGAATCCGGAGCCGAACGTGAGCGCCCACTCGTTCACGGGGGCGGTCCCGCCCGAGATGTCCGAAGCCCCCGCGACCGGAAGGAGATCCGGCCACCGGAGGAGGTAGCCTCCCACGCGGATCGGCAAGCGCCTCCAGAACGACATCCCGTCCTCGGTCCCCCGCCTGCGCTCGAATCCCAACGAGAACCGCTCGAGGGCGCGGAAATCCACGAGGTCGCTCTGGAGGGAGGAGCGGTCCCAATTCGCGCGCCGGTATTGAGCCACGGCGCGAAGGCGGTCCCGAACCGGCGCCGAGATTCCCACCACGATCCCGGAGGGAAGCGTGAGCGTCGTCCCGGAGAGGCGGTCGGTCGCGCCGATCGTGTGCTTCGTGGTCTCGAGCGGAAGCGCCTTCGAGGTTTCGTATACGGCGCCGATCGACCAATCGCCCCGGATGAGCTGCGCCCCGAAGCGCCAGCGGCCCCGTTTCGGATACGTGACCTCCAGCGAATCGTGGGCCGTCGAGAGTCCCGAGTCGGAAAACGTGCGCGTCCATGTCTCCCGGTAGCTCCCCGCGATGACGTCGTAGTCGAGGCCGATCCGGAACGAGGGCGTGATCCGACGCGCGAGGCTCACGCGCAGATAGTTGATTCCCCCCGTGCCCTCGATCTCGAGGCTCGATGCGGCCCCCGCGCTCTCCGTGCGCTCGATGTGGAAATCGGCGTCGGTGCCGGCGAGGTAGCTCGCCGCGAGGGTGATCTGGCCGGGAAGCGCGATCGCCGCGCGCACGGACGGGAAGGTGGTCTCGCGCACCGTCTCTCCCGGAACCGACGCGGCGGGAGCCGGGAGCACCGCGGAGATCCGCCGGAGCGCGGGGAGCATCGTTGCCTCGAGGAGAAGGTGCTCCACCTCGGCGAGCGACGCGGGATTCACGAGGGAGAAATCGCGCGGCCCGTGCTCGGCGGCGCCGGCCCCGCCCAGCGCGCGGATCCGCGCCTGCTCCTCGAGCGCGGGCTCGCCGAGACCTCCCGCCGAGTAGACGGAGCTCGCGTGGACGGGTTGGGCCGCGGCCCCAAGCGCCAGGGCGCAGAGAATCGGAACCGCACGCGCCGCCGTCGCTGCGCCGGTCGCCCGGACCTTCGCCGCGCCGGTCGCCCGGACGGCTCTCGTGTGGATCGCGCGTCGAATCATCAGAATCGTCCCGGCGGGAGGTCGGTGTACGTCACGTGAAGCTCGGCGGGGCGTGCGGACTCGCGCGACCCGATCTTCACCTCTTTCGTCGGATCGTTGCTCAAGAGAAGCGAGACGAAGACTCCGTCGTTCGTGGAGGCAGAGACCGCCCACTCACGGAGCAGATCTCCCGGAATCCGGATCGCGATGCGCCGTTCCGCGCTCGAGTAGACGAGATTCGTCAGCCTCGTCGTGAGCGGCGTGACATCGAGCGTCAGCGACGATTGGTCCGTGATGCCTTCCGCCCAGCCGCTCCGGATCCGTCTGACTTCGATCACGTCGGCGGAATCAGGCTCGCTGCTTCCGGGCTGTAAGAAAAGCACCAGCGTCGCCTCATCGATCGACGTCCCCGCGGGAATCGAATCGACCGGGAAATGGAGCGGAGTCGACGTCTTGAAGAGCCCGCCGAGGACGAGCGATGAATCGGCGCCGGTCGGCGTCGGCGCGAGCGGCGAGCGAAGCGTGAAATCCTGAGTCACGGGCGTGTCCAGGCTGTCGAATACCGCCGATCCCGAGACGTCGTGCGCATAGACGATCCGAAACACGGCGGCGCCCGCCTTGTAGGCGACGAGCTTCTGACCCAGGGAGACCTGGATCGTGAATCCCGGCACGCTGGCCGGGCTCGAGACCGCCTGTTTGACGAGGTTGAACCCGCCGGCTCCCAGCGGGATCTCGAACTCGCCCGCCCCGCGCGAGTCGTCGGCAGTCGCCAAGGCCGCGCCGGCTCCCGGGCCGGGCCAGGAAATCGTGGTCGTGTCCCATGCCGACGCCGCGACGTAGAGGGTCACTTCCGTCGTGTCGAAACCGACCCGCAGATCGCGCGTGAGTCGAAGCGTGACGGATTGCGCCTGGAATCCCGCGAGCGTGGTGTCGGGGAGATTCCACGAGGAGACGCCGAGAAACGCGGACGCCTGGAGCGATCCGTTGCTACCCGTGAGGAGGAAGTCGCCGAAGTCTGCCGTCCCGGGGTCCACGTACGTGTCCCGGTCCGGCGCCGGCGAGAGCCGAACGGTGGTGCCCAGGCCCGCCGGCCCGCGCAGCAGCCGCGCGTTCCCCACGAGCCGCTCGGCCTTGCGGGCGCAACCCGCGAGCGATGCGGCGATGAGCAGGGACATGAGCGCCGAAGCGGCGAGGGAGCGATGCACGGGGCGGAATGATAATCCCTTGTGGTTTCGAACGCTAGCGAAGAGGCGCCGAGCCTAAAACCCGGCCCTTTTCGCTCCAGTTCCACCCGATCCGCTCCGATAGGTTCGGGACGGGGGACCTATTTCCAATCCAGGACACAACATGACGACCGCACGAGCGGAGCCCAATGCCGTTCTAAGCGCTCCCGCGCCGCCCTCGGGCCGTCGGCAAGGCGCGCGCGAAATCCGGTTGCGCTTCATTGCGGTAACGGCGCTCGCCGCGGCGGCCACGGGGGCTCTCGTCTGGGGCGTGACGGCCCACGTCAGCGAGGGGCTCCACCAGGAAGGCCGCATCAAGGTGGCCGGCCTCGCCGCCACGATCGCGGCCGGGATCCTCCCCGAGGATCTCGCGCCGGTCGGGAACCCCGTGGATGAACGGGGCTCGGCCCACGAGAAGCTCCGATACCACTTCGTCGCCGCGCGCCAGGCGAACCCCGAGGTGCGGCGCATCTACGCGCTCCGGCCGGACGCGGAGTCCGACACGTGGCGGTACGCGCTCGACGTCGGAACCAGCCGGACGGGGCACGCGGGCATCGGGGACCTCTATCGCGCGCGTGCGCGCTCGGCGATCGGAGCGGCGCGGCGGGGGCCCGCCGCCGATCGCGGGACCGCGCACGACGCGCGGGGCAGTTGGATCGCGGGGTACGCGCCCGTTCGAAACCACGCGAGCGAGGTGGTGGGGATCGTTGGCGTCGAGGTGAGCTCGGAGGCCGCTCTCGCCTCGGAGCGCAGATTCCGCACCGAAGCGATGCTGGCCTATGGGCTCCTCCTCGTGGGAATCGTCGCAACGGGTTTCGACCGATACCAGAAGCGGAGGCTCACGCTCGAGCGGAACCGGAACATACACGCGCGTCTGAGCATCCACCGCCTCGCCGAAGTAATGACCCGGACCGGAGCGGAGTCCGACCTCGTGCGGAACGCCCTCGATGCGATCGCCGAGGGGACGGGATACCCACACTGGGTTCTCCACAAGCGCGACCCCGAGACCGGGACGCTTAAGGTCTACGCCGTTCGCGGGCTTCCCGACGAGCTTCGGCGGGAGCTGACCGCGGACCCCATCGCTGCGGACGCCGCTTCCCCGGCGAGCCGGGCAGCCTTCCGAAGGGAAGCGGTGGTCACACGCCCGGCCGATCCCTCGCCGCCCTACTCCTTCGCCTCGCGCGTGCCCGGCCTCGGCGGGCGGCCGGTCACGGCCGCGGTTCCGTTGCTCGAGCACGGCGAAACAACCGCGGTCCTACAATGCTTCTCGCCGAGGACGGACGGGTTCTCCACGGAGGACGTCACGCTCATCCGCTGGATGGCGTCGCAGCTCGCCCACGGCTTGAAGCGAATCCAGCTCGAGTCGCGGGACCAGCTCCTGGCCTCCTACATGAGGAGCACCGCGGAGCTTCTCATCGGATTCGACCTCGACGGGCGGATCACCTACGCGAACGCCGCTGCGGAGCGGGCGCTCATCGAGTCGGGCGAGGATCTCCACGGAAGGAACGTGGACGAGATCTTCCTGCTTTCGGAAATCGGCGCCGGAGCGTCGTACCTCTCCGCGCTGCGGGCGGCGGGCGGCTGGGCCGGGGACGTCACATGCCTCAAGTCCGACGGAACCCGATTCCCCGCCGAGGTGACCGTTTCGATGGCGCTCGACCGGGAGGGAAATCCCAGCGCGTGGGTTCTCGTGGGGCGGGACGTTTCCGAGCGTCGGGAGCGCGAATACGAGATCACGAGCCGCACGGAACAGCTCGAGCTGATCAACGAGCAGCTCCAGCAGGCCAACGAGAAGCTCGCGGACGCGAACCGGATGAAGAACGAGTTCCTCGCGAACACGAGCCACGAGCTTCGCACGCCGCTCAACGCCGTGATCGGATTCGCCACGCTTCTGGAACAGAAGGTGGCCGAATCCGAGGAGGAGCGCCAGTCCTTCGCGAAGGCGATCCGGGAGAGCGCGGAGCATCTGCTCGCGGTGATCAACGACATCCTGGATCTCGCCAAGGTCGAGGCCGGAAAGCTGGAACTCGCTGTGGAAACGGGAGATGCGACGCCTACGATCCTGGCCGCGGCGGGCACGATCCGCTCGAGCGCCCTCCGCAAGGGACTCAGCGTGACGGTGGAGACGCCGGCCGAACCCCTGGAGATGCGGCTGGATCCGGCCCGAATGCGCCAGATCCTCCTAAACCTGCTTGGGAACGCCGTGAAATTTGCCGATAAGGGGGAAGTGAGGATCAGGGCGTGGCGGGAAGTCGCGCCTCCGGAGATCCGGATCGTGATCGAGGACACGGGCATCGGGATCGCCGAGCAGGACCTGGGCCGGCTGTTCGTGAAGTTCTCGCAGGTGGACGGCTCCTACAAGCGCCGCCACCAGGGAACGGGGCTCGGTCTCGTGATCACGCAGTCTCTGGTCCAGCGGATGGGCGGGCGGATCTCGATCGAGAGCGACGGACTCGGCCGCGGAACGCGCGTGACGCTGGCGTTCCCGGCGGTCCGCGCGACGGCGCCGGCGTCGCGGCCGAAGGCGATACCTACGATTCCAGCCCCGACGGGGCTCGAGGTGATCAACGCGATGGACCGCCGTGGAGCGAACACGTAACGCGAGGGGCTTATGGCAAACCGGATCATGATCGTCGAGGACGACCCGATGAACGCAAAGCTCTTCCAGCTCGTGCTGACGAGGAAGGGCGGCTACACGGTCGAGATCACGGAGGACCCGTCCCACGTCATCGAGCGGATCCGGGCCGACGCCGTGGATCTCGTCATCATGGACGTCTCCCTCTCCAACAGCCAGCTCGACGGTGCGCCGGTGGACGGGCTTCAGATCACGAAGCGTCTCAAGAGCGATCCCACGACGCGTCACGTGCCGGTTCTCCTCGCCACGGCACACGCGATGAAGGGCTCAAAGGAGCGGTTCCTGAAAGATTCGGGAGCCGACGATTACATCTCGAAGCCGATCGTGAGCGCCGACGAGCTGATCCAGCGGATCGAGGCGCTGATTCCCAAGGGGAGCCATGCCGTTCCACCTGCTGATCGTTGACGACGAAGCCCACAGTCGAAAGCTCTTGAGAATGGTCCTCCGGCAGGGGGACTACACGTTCTCGGAGGCCGAGACGGGGCAGGAGGCGCTCGAGATCATGGAGCGGCTCAAGGTCGACCTTCTGCTCCTCGACCTCATGATGCCGCACCAGAACGGCTTCGACGTGATCCTCGCGATGCGGAAGAGCGAGCAGCTTGCGCGGATTCCGTTCATCGTGGCGAGCGCCTCGACCGCGCCGGACGACATCCAGCGGAGCCTCGAGCTCGGCGCGATCGACTATTTCACGAAGCCGCTCTCCGAGTGCGACATCCGGTTCCAGATCCCGCTCAAGGTGCGGAACGCGATCGCGCTACACCAGGCCACCGACGAGCGCCTCCGCTCGGAGCGCATGAAGGCGGTCTCGGCGATGGCGGTCGCGCTCAACCACGAGATCAACAACCCGCTCCAAGTGATCCAGGGGAACGCCCAGCTCCTTTACGTGCACCCCGGACTCGCCCCGGAGGCGCGCGACAAGGTGGCCCGGATCCGCGCCGCCACGGAGACGATCACGGGCCTGACGCAGCGGATCGCCGCGCTGCGGGACATCGTCACCGTGGACTATCCGGCCGGGAACCGGAGCACGGTCCCGATGGTCAACTTCGAGGCGTCCGCCGAGGCCGCGAAGAAGGGCTAGGCCCGCGCTCCGCTCTCGCCCGACTCGCGAGGCGGCACTCGCCCCCCTCGCCCCCCAGCCCTACATCCCCAGCGTCGGGTAGATCCAGTCGAGAATCAGGAAATTGAGCCGTCCGATGAGGAGTGACACGCGCCCCATCACGGTGAAGCCGAAGGCGGCGCCAAAGGAGATCATCAGGAACCAGATCCCCAGCCGCGCAACCCGCTTCGTGACCGCGTTCTGCTCCTTGGAGAAGAAGAAGTAGAGGAGCACGCTGAACACGCCCACCACGAACACCATGGAGTAGAACACCGTGTGCGCATCCAGCTGCGTGAGCGGAACGATCAGGCGCGAGAGCTGCGGCAGCACCTCGCCGTGGACCTTTCGCGTGAACTCGACGCCGATGTAGTAGGTGACGTAGATGGCGAGGGCGAAGCGGGAGACCCAGGCGATCTTCGGAATGTAGCGGATGTAGAGCATGAATCCCAGGATCCCCGGCACCACAAGGTCCCAGTTCCTCGCGGTGTCGCCGAAGAGCGGCTCAATGAGATTGGGAACGAGCGTCTGATTGAG
>JACQPZ010000068.1 GCA_016207265.1 Candidatus Latescibacterota bacterium
CCCGAGAAGCGAACGTTCCTTGCCCCGCAAGTGCTGGGATTTCTGCCGGCGCTCCTCCAGCTCGCGGCCGAGCGCTTCCAGCTCCCGCTTCTGGCTTTCGATCTCGGCTTGAGTCTCGTCCTGGACGCGGGCCCTCGCCCTCCCCGCGCTGTCGGGAGCCGCCGGGGCGGGAGGAGCCGCGGACGCGGGAGGTGCCTCGGAGGCGGGAGGCGACGCGGACGGCGGCTCCGCCTGCGCGGTCGCGCCGAAAGGCGAGACGGCGCACGCCGCCCACGCGGCGGCGACGACAAGGAGCGCCCTCGCCGCGGCGGCGGGGACGGGTGCCATCCCGGCGGCGGGGACCAGCGCCTTCGCAGCGGCGCCGAGCGCCTTTGTTAGAGCAGCCATTTCCTCGGCAGGGTCGCGACCGCGATCCAGCTCCCGAGGAGCCCCAGGAGCCCGCTCATCCCCACGAAGCCGAGCAGGGTCGAAACGGGGGGTATGGGCAGTTGAAAGAGCCCCCCGGCGAGCGAATCGTGGATCGCGCGGGCCGCGACCAGCGTGATCCCCGCGGAGATCGTGGCGAGCGCGAAGCCCTCGGCGAGGTACGGCGCCTCGTTGAACAGGAACCCGCCGCCCAGGGAGCGGACGAGGTGGATCGACTCGATGCGGGCCTGCACGGCGAGGCGCGTCGTGGCCCCCACGACGAAGAGCACGCCGGTCAGGACGATGAGCCCGAGCACGACGCCGATCTGATGGAGCGTGCGCACCATCTGCTCGGCGCGCAGCACCCACTCCCCCGCGTAGCGCACCTCCTCGACGTGAGGGAGCGTCTCCGATTCGCGCGCGATCGAGCGCACTCCGTCCGCGGTCCGGTACTCGGGCTTGGGACGGATCACAAAGGATGCGGGGAGCGGATTTCCGCCCACGGCCTGGAGCAGGGCCTCGTCGGCGACGTCGGCGCGGAACTGCTCCCACGCTTCGTCCTTGCTCACGAAACGGATGCTGTCCACGCCGTTCAGCAGCCGGAGCTTCGCCGCGAGGATGCCGATCTCCGCGCGGGAAACGCCTTCGTTGAGGAAGACCGAGATCTCCTCGCGCGCCTCGAGCTGGTCCACGTAGCGGTCGACTCCGGTCAGCACCATGATCGTCAGGAGCAGGATGAGGAGGATCGAGGACATCGAGAAGACGCTCGCGAGGCAGAGCGCCCGATGCCGGCTCAGGCTTCGCCACACTCCCCGCGCGATGTAGCGGAGCGGACCCGTCATGCGCCCCCGGCCTCCCGGGCCTGCGCGAGCGATCCCGTCTCGACGCGGGGCGCGGGCGCGTCCGAGCGCACGTATCCCTGCTCGAGCCGGATCACGCGGCCCGGGTGACGCTGCGTCCATTCCTCGACGTGCGTCGCGGTGATCACGAGCGTGTCGCGGTCGCGAAACTGCCTCATCATGGAGAAGATCTGCGCCGCCGCGGCCGGGTCCAGGTTTCCCGTCGGCTCGTCCGCGATGAGAATCCGCGGGTGGCGCACCAGGGCGCGCGCAAGCGCGACGCGCTGCTTCTCCCCTGCGGAGAGATCGCCCGGGAAGAGCCCCTCCAGGGCGCGGAGCCCCATCTCGTCGAGAAGCGGGCGCACGCGGTCGCCGATCTGGTCGCGACCCCAGATCCCGGCGATCTGGCAGGCGAGCGCGATGTTGTCGTAGACCGACCGGTCGCTCAGGAGGCGGAATTCCTGTCCCAGCGAGCCGATCGTCCGCCGCAATCCCGGCTCCGCTTCGACCCGGCCGCTCGTGGGCCGCTCGGCGAACGCGACCAGGCGTAGCAGCGTCGTCTTGCCGGCCCCGCTGGGACCGACGAGGAAGACCCACTCGCCCGCGTCCAAGGAAAGGGACACGTCGGTCAGCGCGATCCGGTCGCCATACCGCTTGGAGACGTGCTCGAGTCGGATCAGGGCCACGCCCACTCCAGAATTCGGCCGCGGGAGCGGGACGCGAGGTCGACCGCGACCAACGCCGCCTTGATCAATCCCGCGGGGTCGGGCCGCGCGCCGCGCTTCCACGCGCGGTCGAACGCGGTGCCGTGGTCCACGGATGCGCGGATGAACGGGAGGCCGAGCGTCACGTTCGCGGCGCCGCCGATCCCCCCCATCTTCGCGGGGATCAGCCCCTGATCGTGATACATCGCGACGACGACGCCGATGTCTCCTCCGATCGCCCGATGCGCGAAGAAGGTGTCCGCCGGGAACGGACCCTCGGCGCGGATTCCCCGCTCCTTCGCCCGCTCGATCGCGGGACCGATCACGCGCGTCTCCTCGTCCCCGAAGAGCCCTCCCTCGCCGGCGTGCGGGTTGAGCGCCAGCACCGCGATCCGCTTCTTCATACCCCAGCCGAAATTGCGGAGCGCGGCGGCGCCGTACTCGAGCGTTCGCAGAAGCGAGCCCGTCTCGAGGGAGTCCGAGACGCGCCTCAGCGCGAGATGGATGGTCGCGAGGAGGATCCGGAATCGCCCGCCGGTGAAGAGCATCCGGGTCTCGCGCGCCCCGGTCAGCGAGCCGAGGAACTCCGTGTGCCCGGGAAACGGGTATCCCGCCGACTTAAGGGCCATCTTGGAAATCGGCGGGGTGACGAGCGCGTCCGCGCCGCGCCTTGAGGCGATCGCCGCGGCGACCTCGATCGAGCGGGCGGCGGCGCGGCCGGAGGCTTCGGATGGGACGCCCGGCTCGATTGCGGCCCACGTGCCGGTGCCGGACACGACGATCGGGGTTTCCCGGGGATCGTCCTCCCGGATCTCGGGCGAGTCCGGGGCGACGGGCTTCAGTCGCACGGGAGCGCGGGCGAGTCGCGCGGCGCGGCCGAGAATCTCCGGGTCGCCCACCGCCACGAGGCGAGCCTCACGGCGAAGGGTCGCGTTCGCGAGCGTGCGCGCCAGGATTTCCGGGCCGATGCCCGCGGGATCGCCCATCGTGAAGAGGAGCGTGGGTCGGCGCGCCGCCACTGCTCGAGGCCTCCCCTCAGTTCTTGATCTCGATGTTGACGTTCTTCCGGATGCGATCCAGCCAGCGGTCGTACGCGTCGCGCAGCTTCTGATTCAACACGATCTGCCTCAGCTCTTCCTTGACCTCGTCGAATCGGTACTCCCGCTCCGGAACGCGACCGATAAGCTTGAAGATATAGTAGCCGACGTCCCCCTTCAGCGGGACGCTCACCTCTCCAACGCCCAGTCCCGCCAGGGGCTCCTGGAAGCTCGGGGGGAGGCCCGGGACGGGGATCTCGCCCATATACCCCCCCGAATCCTTGGTGGCGGTGTCCATCGAGAATCGTTTCGCCGACTCCGCGAAGTCCGCCCCGTGGAGGAGGGAATCGCGGACCATGAGCGCCCGCTTGCGCGTCCGCTCCTCGTCGGCGGGATTGATCCTGGTCTGGATCAGGATGTGACGCGCGTGGACGCGCTCCTCGGTCGAGTCGGTCTGCTCGAGATGCTCGAGCACCTGGATGACGTGCCATCCGAAGCGGCTCCGGATCGGCTGGCTCAAGTCCATGGGCTTCAGGGTGAACGCGACGTCCTCGAACTCGCGGACCATGGCGCCGCGCATGAAGGTGCCCAGATCGCCGCCCCGCACGCCCGAGGGGTCGTCCGAGACGGCCTTCGCCACGTCCGCGAACGCCTTCCCCTTGAGGATGGCCGTCCGGGCGCTGTCCGCCCGGACGCGCAGGCGCTTGACCTGCGAGGAATCGGGCTCGAATCCGATCACGATCGCCGCCAGCGTGAGCGTCTCCGGCCGCTTCCCGAGCGAGTCGCGGTGCGACGCGAAGAACCCCTTGACCTCGGCGTCGGTCACGTTCGTCCTGCTCTGGACCTCGCGGCCCACGAGCCGCATGACGACGAGCTGGTTGCGCACGTCGGGCTCGTATTTCTTCCGCAGGCCCTCTTCGGTGGTCTTCTCCTCGGAGAGCGCTCGCTGGAAGCTCTGCTCCGATCCCAGACGATCCCGCACGTTCTGGATCGCCTGAGTCACCGCCTCGTCCAGCTCGATCTTCGGAATCGAGATGCCCTGCTTCTGCGCCTCGTTCAGGATCACCTGCTCGTCCACGAGCTGCCGGAGCACGTCTTTCCTGAGGCGCGCGACGCTCGCCGAGTCGCTCGGATCCACGCGCAGGTTCGCCATGGCGAGCCGGAGCTGCTCGTCCACGTCCGACTCGAGGATGACCTCCTTGTTCACGATCGCGGCGATCCGCTCCGCGGCGGAGGCGGTCCTGCCCGCGGGCGTCGCGGTGGCCAGGATCGCCGCGAGCGCGGCGAGCACCGGGAGGGTCGCGAACGCCTGGAGCGCGAGAAAGGTTGCGACGCGCCTCATCGGTCGCCCCCTTCCACGCCTGATGCGGCCGCGAGGCGCAGCGAGGCGAGCCGCGCCGGGAACCGCCGGACGGGCGTGATCGGGCGCAGGCGCTTCAGCTCGCGTAGGACCCACTTCTCCTCACGATCCGCCCGGTAGTCCACGGCGACGCGGTCTGCCGCTTCCTCGAACGTGAGCGCTCGGGCCGGCTCTTTCTCCAGCACGAGACAAATGGCGAAGCCGTGTCGGATCCCCACGACCGGAGTGAGGTTCCCCGGCTCGACCGCGCGCGTCACGAGGCTCAGCGAGTCGCGATCGGTCTCGTACAGGGTCATCGGCGCATAGTAGCCGGGAAGCAGGGTCGTGGCCGACGCCCCCGGCTGAAGCCGGAATCGCTGCGCGATGAGCGAGGAATCGAAGGTCGCCTTCCCGCTCCAGAAGTAGCGCGCGGCGCGCGCGCTGTCCTCCTTGATGAAGATCGCCACGACGGCGCGGCGCGCCGGGGGCCTTCGATATCGCTCAGAATGCGATTCGAAGTAGGCGCGCAACGAGTCCGGGCGGTTTTGCGGCGGAACCTCGCGCGACACCATCGCCTGCGTCGATACCGATTCGCGGATCAGTCGGAGCACGCGCGCCACCCCGGGGTCTTGGTCGATCCTGCGATCGTGCGCGTCGCGCAGGACGAGTTTAGGCAGGATTGCGCTCACGGAAAGATGATAGAGCGACTGCGTGTCCGAGATCCGGCCCTTCCCGTCGCTCGCGCGGGGGAGGAGATCGGGGCTCGCGAGGTCCCGGTAGGTGATCGAGTCCGAGCCGGCGCGGGCGATCACGCCGAGCGCGGGGCGAACGCCCCGTTCAGCGCGCGTTCCGTCCGGCCCGAGCGAGGCGAGGATCGAATCGGCGAGCTCCGTCACCGCCGCGAATATGGTGGGGCTGACCTGATCCGGATCGAGGGTGAACTTGTACTTCTTGAGGAGTTCCTCGTGGTAGCGCGGCTCGATCCAGATCGAGCGCTCCCGCACGAGGGACGCACGAATATCGGCGTCCGAGGGCTCCTCGATCGCCTCCACCTTGTAGACCTCCGTGGCGGCGTCATTCGGATAGGGCCCCAGGATCTCTCCCGGCTTCGCGGCGCTCACGTCGCTTCTCGAGGCGGGATTCATGAAG
>JACQPZ010000062.1 GCA_016207265.1 Candidatus Latescibacterota bacterium
AGGTACAACCGGCCACGAGAAGCGCAACGGCCAGGATTGGCATCCAATCTGTCGAGCGGGCTTGTGGGAGGGCGAGGTTCCGTGTACCATTGCGATCTTACGCTTCTCCCACTAAGGAGTTGCAAGATATTGGAGCGTGCCCTGACCCGAGCGATCACATGACCCGACGCGAGCGGATCCGAACGACGCTCCGTGGGGAGCGGGTGGACCGGCCGCCGATGGCCTTCTGGCGGCACTTCTACGACCGGGAAGGGTCGGCCCAGGCACTGGCGGACGCCATGCTCTCGTTCCAGCAGGCATACGATTGGGATCTGATGAAGGTGAACCCCCGAGCTTCCTACCATGTCGAGGACTGGGGCGTGCGGACGGAGCGGTCCGGCGCGGGACCTCTCGCGAAGCCGCGGGTCGTCTCAAGCCCGATCCGCGAGCCGGCGGATTGGGATCGCATCCGGCCGGTGGATCCCACGAAAGGAGCGCTCGGCGAGATGCTGGACGCGGAGGAACGGATCGCCGCGAAGATCCAGGGCGAAACCGACTGGCTCATGACGGTCTTCAACCCGATCTCGATCGCCGCCGATCTCGTGAACGAGGACGCCGTGTTCCTCGACCATCTGAGGCGGCATGGCGAGCGGGTGCATGGAGCGCTCCGGGCGGTAACGGAGACGTTCGCGGAGTTCGTGCGCGAGTCGATGCAGCGCGGCTGCTCCGGGATCTTCTTCGCCACGACCGACTACGGGAACGCGACCGTGATCGACCGGGGCCTCATGGAGGAATTCGGCCGCCCCTACGATCTTCGCGTTCTCGAGGAAGCGAGGCGCGGCTCCCTCAATACGATCCACGTGTGCGGCCCCAAAGCATTCGTCAAAGAGCATCTCGACTATCCGGTCCCGATCATCTCCTGGGCCGCCCACGACCCCACGAATCCATCGATCTCGAAGCTCCGTCCGTTGACGGACAAGACGTTTCTCACAGGGATCGACCACGAAGGGACCCTGGTGCAAGGCCCCGTCGAGGCCGTGCAGGCCGAGGCCCGCGCCGCGATCGAGGCTTCGGGCGGCGCCCGGTTCATTCTGGGGCCGGGCTGCGCGGTTCCGGCCGATGCGCCCGAACGGCACATCGCGGCGGCCCGGGAGGCGGTGCTCGCATGCGCCTGACCGCGTTCAAATCGAAGATTCATCGGGCGACCGTTACAGAAGCAGACCTGAACTACGAAGGCTCGGTCACGATCGACGCGGACCTCATGGACGCAGCCGAGATCCTGCCGAACGAGCAGGTCCAGATCCTGAACGTGAATAACGGGGAGCGATTCGACACCTACGCCATCCGCGGCGCGAGAGGGTCCGGAATCATCTGCCTGAACGGCCCGGCCGCGCGCCTCGCCCACGTCGGCGATCCCGTCATCATCCTGACCTACGCCCAGATGGAGCGCGAGGAGCTTCTGCGCCACGTCCCGATCGTGGTGACCGTGGACTCGAAGAACCGGATCCGACGTAGCGAGGACGTCCCCTGGCCCCGAGGAAGGAGCTGACCGCCGTGATCGTCCGGATCCGCCGCGGGCGCGCCGCGGGTATGGCCGCGCCCCTTCGGAGACTCGGGCGGCCCGCCGCCGGAGCCGCGCTTGGGATCCTCGCCCTGATCGCGCTCCTTGGCGCGGGATCCCCGGAGGAGCCGGCCGAGAAACCGGCCAGGAAGGCCGCCGAGAAACCGGCCGGACGCCCCGACAGGAAATCGGTCGAGAAGCCCGCGGAAGCCGCGGGGCCCCAGGTCGACGTCCTCACTCTCGAGGGCGCGATCCAGCCCATCTCCGCCCAGGTCATCATGGAAGCGATCGGCCGCGCCGAGCGCGCGAAGCGCGAAGCGCTGATCATCCGGCTCGACACGCCGGGCGGCCTCGACACCGCCATGCGCGACATCATCAAGCGGATCCTGATATCGGAGGTGCCGGTCGTCGTCTACGTGGCGCCCTCGGGAAGCCGGGCCGCGTCGGCGGGGACGTTCATCGCCTACGCGGCGCACGTCGCCGCGATGTCGCACGGCACTTCGATCGGAGCCGCGACGCCCGTGAGCGTCGGAGGGGGCGACGTCCAGAAGGACCTCGCCCGCAAGGTGAAGAACGACGCCGTGAGCTACATCCGATCGCTCGCCGCGCAGCGCGGGCGGAACGCCGATTGGGCGGAGAAGGCGGTCCGCGAAGGAGGCTCGCTTCCGGAGGACGAGGCGTTGAAGCTCCGCGTCGTTGATTTCGTGGCGCGCGACGTGGCCGATCTCCTGCGCCAGATGGACGGCAAGAAGGTCGTCGTGGCGGGGCTCACGCGCGTCCTCCACACGAAGGGCGCCGCGCAGAACGCCGTCGAGGCGAGCTGGAGGCAGAAGCTCCTCGGGAGGATCATCGATCCCAACGTCGCTTACATCCTCTTCATTCTCGGATTCTACGGAATCCTCTTCGAGCTTTCGAATCCCGGCGCCATCCTGCCCGGCATCGTGGGCGGGATCTGCCTCCTCCTCGCGTTCCTCGCGTTCCAGGCCCTTCCGGTCAACATGACCGGTGTCTTCCTGATCCTGTTCGCGATGCTCCTGTTCGTCGTGGACATCAAGGTCCAAAGCCATGGGCTCCTCGCGGTCGGAGGCGTGGTGTCGCTGGTGCTCGGCTCGCTGATCCTTTTGAGCGGCCAGGGAGGCGCGATGCAGATCTCGAGAACCGTGATCGTCACGGTCGCCGTCGCGACGACGCTCTTCTTCGCGTTCATCGTGCGCGCCGGCTACCGGGCGCTCAGGCGCAAGCCCGTGACGGGGCAGGAGGGGCTCGTCGGGGAGCGCGGCGTGGCGGTCTCCGATCTCGGCGCCCAGGCGGGGCAGATCTTCGTGCACGGGGAGTACTGGGCGGCGGAGTCCGATGATCGGATCGAAAAGGGCGCGACGGTGATCGTCGACCGAGTCGACGGGATGCGTTTGCGCGTCCGGAAGGCCTAGGGAGGGGGACGACGATGTTTTCCATTTCCGCGCTGGTGCTGCTCTTTCTGGCGATCCTCGTGCTTTCGAGCGCCATCAAGGTCCTCCGTGAATACGAGCGGGGCGTCGTCTTCCGGATCGGGCGCGCGATCGGCGCGAAAGGGCCGGGGCTGATCCTGCTCATCCCGGTCGTGGACAAGATGGTCCGAGTGCAGCTTCGGACGGTCGCGATGGAGGTGCCGCCGCAGGACGTCATCACGAAGGACAACGTATCGGTGAAGGTGAACGCGGTGATCTATCTCCGGGTTCTCGACGCGAACAGGGCCGTGCTGGAGGTCGAGAACTACCTCTACGCGACCTCGCAGATCGCCCAGACGACGCTCCGGAGCACCCTCGGCGAATCCGATCTGGACGAGCTGCTTTCGCAGCGCGAGAAACTCAACAAAGAGCTTCAGTCCGTAATCGACCGGCACACGGAGCCCTGGGGAATCAAGGTCAGCACGGTGGAGGTCAAGAACGTCGACCTGCCTCAGGAGATGCAGCGCGCGATCGCGCGGCAGGCCGAGGCGGAGCGGGAGCGGCGCGCGAAGGTGATCAACGCCGAGGGCGAGCTCCAGGCGTCGAAGAAGCTCTCCGAGGCCGCCGCGGTGATCGCCACGCAGCCCCTCGCGATGCAGCTTCGCTACCTCCAGACGCTCGCGGAGATCGCGACGGAGAACAACTCCACAACGATCTTCCCGGTCCCGATCGATCTCTTCGAGCCGCTGATCCGCGCGAGGCAGCTCGCGCAGGCCAAGCCGTAGCGCCGGCGCTCACGACACCCATGATCCACGGAGGGACGCGCGATTGAACGGCGATCGCTTTGACGTCGCCATCCTGGGCGGAGGGCCGGGCGGCTACGTCGCCGCGATTCGGGCGGGGCAGCTCGGGCTCAAGACCGCGCTGGTCGAAAAGGAGCGGGTCGGCGGCACGTGCCTTCACTGGGGCTGCATTCCCACCAAGGCGCTCCTCGAGACGGCCGAAGTCCTGATGCTCGCGCGCAGGGCCGGAGAGTTCGGCGTGCGCGTCTCCGAGGCCTCGCTCGACCTCAAGGCAGCCATGGAGCGGAAGGACCGGGTCGTGAAGAAGAACCTCATGGGCACCGAGTCCCTCCTCAAGAAGAACAAGGTGACGACGCTGAAGGGGGAGGGGCGGCTCAAGGCGAAGGACCGGATCGAGATCACGGATTCCACGGGCGGGAAACGCGAGATCACCGCCGGGGCGATCGTGCTCGCGACCGGATCGCACGTGGGGTCGCTCCCGATGGTGCCGGTCGACGGCCGCGTCGTGCTCTCGAGCGACGATATCCTGAGTCTCGATCGCGTCCCCGAATCGCTCTTGGTCATCGGGGCGGGCGCCGTCGGCGTCGAGTTCGCCTCGATCTACCATTCGTTCGGCTCCAAGGTGATCCTGATCGAGAAGGAGCCCAGGCTCGTTCCGCTCGAAGACGCCGACGTGGCGGAGGCCCTGAAGCGGTCCTTCACCCGGCAGGGGATCGAGGTCAAGGTCGGCGCATCGATCCAGAACGTACGGGTCGAGGGGGAGCAGGCCTGGAGCGAGGTCATGGTGGACGGGAAGCTCGAGCGTCTCCACACGGAGCGCGTGCTCATGGCGGCGGGCCGGAAGCCCCGGACCGACGGGATCGGCCTCGAGGGAGTCGGCGTCGCGACCGAGCGGGGGTTCGTTCGCGTGGATCCGTACATGGAGACGAGCGTGCCGGGGATCTACGCGATCGGAGACATCGTTCCGACCCAGGCGCTCGCGCACGTCGCCTCGCACGAGGGAATCGTGGCCGTCGAGAAGATCGCGGGGAAACGCCCGCACCCCGTGAACTACGACGCGATCCCCAACTGCACCTACTGCCATCCCCAGATCGCGAGCGTGGGACTGACGGAGGCCCAGGCGCGCGCGTCGGGTCGCGCCGTGCGCGTCGGGAAATTCCCGTTCCTGGCGAACTCGAAGGCCTCGATCCTGGGGGAGGGGGACGGGTTCGTGAAGGCGGTCGCGGACGCATCGACCGGTGAGATCCTGGGTGTCCACATCAGCGGCGTTCTGGCGACGGAACAGATCGCGGAGTCGGTCGTGGCGCGCCACTTCGAGGCGACGGCGC
>JACQPZ010000084.1 GCA_016207265.1 Candidatus Latescibacterota bacterium
TCGTACAATCCCAGCGCCGATCTGAGCGTGACCTCGAGCATGCTCTACGAGAGCCGGGGCGCCCAGGAGCTGAATCCCAAGCTGGGCGAGGAGCCCGCGCGCTCCATGGTCGGAGACCTGGCATCGGTGCTCACGTTCCGCCCGTCCTGGATGACCCAGCTCGCGAATCTGCTCCCCGGCGTTCACACGAACGCCCCCTCGACGCTGAATCTCCAGGGGAACGTCGCGGTCAGCATGCCGAACCCGAACACGAAGGGAGAGGCCTACATCGACGACATGGAGGGGAACCGCGAGTCGAGCACGCTCTCCCTCTCGCGCACCTCGTGGATGTGGAGCAGCATTCCGGTCGATGCCGCGCTGCAGCCGATCTCACTCCTGCCGTCGCACCACGCGAGGATCGAGTGGTACAACGCCAGGGGCGTGAAGGAGCGCGACTTGAAGCCGGTCCTGACGAACGAGGAGGGGGGGGACAACGAGCGCGGCGTGCTCGAGATGAACGTCCTCAACCCCCCGGGGACGACGGTGTTCCCTCCGGAGGCGTGGACGGGGCTCACCCAGTCGGTGTCGCGGAACGGAGAGGATCTCTCGCGGACCCGGTTCATCGAGGTGTGGGTGAACGATCGCGTGCAGGATCACTCGACGACCCGCGCGAAGCTGCACATCGACTTCGGGAAGGTGAGCGAGGACGCGTTCTGGCAGACCGATTCAACCTCAGTCCCGAACAATCTGCTGGACACGGAGGACCGAAACGGCGACACCAAGCTCGATTTCGACGAGGACACGGGCCTGGACGGCGTGCCCGACGTCGGCGAGCCCGGATACAACGACCCCGCGAACAAGGATCCGAACGGGGACGACTATTTCTACAGCCTCTCCGACGCGACGAACTACTCCAAGATCAACGGCACCGAGGGGAACAGCTTCGGGGATCCCAACGCCAGGCCGGACACGGAGGATCTGGACCTCGACGGCCGCCTCGACGAGGAGAACGCCTACTTCGAGGCGACCATCGATCTCTCGGACACCGCCTACGTGGGTGTGGACGTGGCGCGGGACTACGCCGGGAATCCCAACGTGAAGCCCGATAACGGCTGGCGCTTGTTCCGGATTCCCCTCGACAGCCCGGCGTTCCAGGCGTTCGGCCGTCCGAGCTGGGAGGACATCAAGCACGCCCGACTCTGGCTGGAGGGAATGGCGGGCCCGACGAACATCCAGATCGGGGGCGTGGAGATGGTCGGGAGCCGCTGGCTTGCGACCCCGCTCGCGGATTCGCTCAAGCTCCGGGGCGTCGAGTTCGACGTCAAGGTCCGGAACAACAAGGACGACGCCGCGATCTACGAAGCGCCGTTCGCGGTGGAGAAAGCCGTGGGCGGGAGCGCCACGCGCCGCGAGCAGTCGCTCGCCTTGAGCTTCAATCGTCTCCGGAACGGCGACTCCGTGTTCTCGTTCAAGACGTTCGGGGACGCGGGAAGCGGGGTCGGGTACACCCAGTACCGGGACATCCGCTTCTACGTGCACGGGAACGCGGGAGTCGAGGCCCAGAGTGTCCGCATGATCGCGCGGTTCGGGGCGGACACGGTGAACTACTACGAGTACAGCATCCCGGTCCGGCCCGGCTGGCAGGACGTGCGGATTCCCATGGAGATCCTCTCGCGGCTCAAGGAATCGAGCAGCGACCGCGTGAAGATCGACGACACGCAGGGCGCCGACATCGGCGCGCGCTACACCGTCGTCGGCAATCCCAGCTTCACGCGCGTGAACCGGATCACCTTCGGGCTCACGGTGTTCGGCGGCGCGGCGGAGGCCGCCGGGGAAGCGTGGATCGACGAGCTGAGGCTCTCCGGGGTCCGGAAGGACGTCGGGAAGATGGGAAACCTCGCCGTCCAGGCCACGTTCGCGGACGTGCTCTCGGTCAACGCGAGCTATCAGAAGCAGGATCAGGACTTCTTCCGGGTCGGATCGGGCGTGAACCGCGGGACCGGGCTGAACCACACGGCGCTCGGACTCTCGAGCACGTTCTTCCTCGACCGCATGATCCCGCGAAGCGGGGTGCAGATGCCGGTGCGCGTCTCGCTCCAGCACTCGTCCGACGTGCCCAAGTACCGGACCGGCTCGGACGTCGTGCTCGACCCCGCGCGGTCCGAGATCGAGACGCGGCGGTCGGACCGCCAGTCGATCGATCTCTCCTACAGCCGGACCGGAGCGCGGAAAGGGCTGGCGAAGTGGACCGTCGACGCGCTCACCGGGAACATGGCGTATTCGCGCTCGTCCACGGTGAGTCCGCAGTCGACCGACTCGACGTGGACGTTCTCCGCCGGCGGCGGCTACAACATTCCGATCGGCGGGGGGAAGGCGATTCCCATCTCCAAGCGCTTCCGGTTGAAGTACCTGCCCGAGCTGGTGGCGCTGAACGTGGGATGGAACTCCTCCCGGAGCACGTCCTATGCCCGCCACATCGAGGGTCTGACCGACAGCCTGACCCCGCGTGCGAACACGCTCACACGGCTCCTCTCGCTGGGGCAGCGGACGACCTACACGCCGGTGAGCGGCCTGACCACGAATTTCTCGATCGACTCCAGACGGAACATGCTGTTCCACCAGACGGGCCCCTTCGGCTTCAACAAGGGGACCGAGGTGGATCACGCGCAGAAGCTCGACATGAACTGGACCCCGCGACGCATCCTGTTCCTGAACCCCAACATCTCGCTCTCGGGCGCCTATCATGAGGACTCCCGCCCCGAGCTTCGGATCGGCCAGGGCGACCCCGCGGGAATGAAGAACATCGACAACCGGGGTTCGGCGCGCGTGACGAACACCTTCCCACTCTCGAGGCTCGCGTCGCGCTTCCGGCGTCCCCCGTCGCCCACCGACTCGAGTCGGGCGAGCCCCCTGACCGCGCCCTTACGGTTGGTGTTCTCCCGAATTCAGGACGTCCAGA
>JACQPZ010000063.1 GCA_016207265.1 Candidatus Latescibacterota bacterium
CACCAGTATGGCTCACTCTCTCTCGCCAGGGGCCGGTAGGTCCGGATCACCGTCAACGCGGCACGCCGGTAGACCTCGTGATAGTCCTCATCCGACCAGATGATGTCCTCCACCGGCCGGGCGTCTGCCACGTCCAGCATGACGATCCGGACCTTGTCGCCGCTTTTCGCGACCCGGTTCCCCGGGAAGGCCTTCGTGCTGAAGGAGGCCCACTCGTGGACGTAGATGTCCGGGGACGAGACGACGCTCACGATGCGACCGTCCGCGCGAAGCAGGCGCTTCAGGTCCAGAAAGAGCGCCGTCTTCTTTTCCATGGAGGGGACGTTGTCGAACGTGAACGCGGAGAGGATCAGGTCGTAGGAATCGCGTTCGAGCCGACCCAGGTCGCCTTCGGCCAGGAGCCGGTAGTCGCCCCCGGGGTCGCGCTCGCGGGCGCGTGCGATCATCGGCCCCGCGATATCCACGCCGACCACTTGGTAACCCAGCGTGCGCAAGAATCGCGTGGATCGACCCGTCCCACACCCGAAATCCATGGCGTCCCGGCCACCGACATGTTCCGCTAGGATCGCAGGGAGATCCCGGTAGGCAAGGTAATAGGTCCCCGGGAACTCGAGCGCGGCGTACGCCTCGGCGCGCCGCTCGTCGTCGTACACGTTGGAGAAGTCTGGAGTCATCGCACGAGCCTCGGCCGCTTGCAGGGGGAGCGGTGGTCCCTTGGAAGTATTGCCAGAAGCACGTCGGGCGCACTAGCTTTCTCGGCGCCCGGTATCGCGTTCCCCACGGAGCACGCCGCCACTGGGGATGGCAGGATCGCATGGGAAGAACCGGTAGGATCATACTTGTCCTCGGCGCCGGAGTCGGCGGACTGGTCGCGGCCAACGAGCTTCGCAAGCGCCTTCCGCGCATGCACCGGATCCTCTTGGTCGAGCGCGAGGCCGATTTCGTCTTCGCGCCGTCGCTCCTCTGGGTCATGACCGGGGACCGCACGATCCGAACGGTCTCGCGCCCCATTGCGAGGCTCGAACGCAAGGGAATCGAGGTGATCCGCGGCCAAGTCGAATCCATCGACTCCGAGCGTCGCGCCGTGGTCGCGGCGGGTCGCCGACTCACGCCCGATTACCTCATCATCGCCCTTGGGGCCGACCTCGCGCCCGAAGGCGTCCCGGGCCTCAAGGAAGCAGGCCACGACTTCTACGCCCCGGCCGGCGCGGATTCGTTCCGCGAGGCCTTCGCGAGCTTCGCCGGCGGGAAGCTCGTGCTGCTCACAGCCTCCCCCGCGTACAAGTGCCCCGGCGCTCCCTACGAGGCCGCGATGCTGCTCGAAGCGGCGTGTCGGAAGCGCGGCATTCGCGCGCAAGCCGAGATCAGCCTCTACGCGGCGGAGGCGGGCCCCATGGGGGTGGCGGGTCCCGACGTGTCACGCAGGGTACGGCAGATGGTGGAATCCAAAGGGGTGCGCTACTACCCGGAGCATCAGGTCACGGAGGTCCTGAAAGACCCGAGGCGGATCCGATTCGCGAGCGGAGGAGACGCCTCCTATGATCTTCTCGCGTACGTCCCGCCGCTTGCAGCTCCGAGGGTCGTCCGCGATGCAGGGCTGCTCGGAGAGAGCGGGTGGGTTCCCGTGGACCGGAACACGCTTCAGACGAAGTACCCGGGCGTGTTCGCACTGGGAGACGTCACGGGCATTCCCCTCGCGATGGGAAAGCCGCTGCCCAAGGCAGGCGTCTTCGCGCACAAGGAGGCCGAGGTCGTCGCACGGAATGTGGCGCGCGAGATCACAGGTCGCGGAGCACGCGCGAGCTACGACGGATGGGGGGAGTGCTTCATCGAGACGGGAGACGGGCGCGGTGGGTTCGGTAGGGGCGATTTCTACGCCGAGCCCACTCCCCGAGTGAGCATCGAGAGACCCTCATGGCGGTGGCACGCAGCCAAGGTCCTCTTCGAGAAGTACTGGCTCCGGCGCTGGTTCTGACCTTGCCGCGAAAACTCCCAGGGAGTTTGCTACCTCCGGCCGGCGCTCTCGATCAGATCTCCACCAGAGCCTCGACCTCCTCGACCCGTCGCCAGCCGTTCTTCTTCAGCCACGCGTCGAGGCCCAAGGCCAAGTCCTCGGTCGGAATCGGTCCGCCTTCGTTGACGCCGGAGTCATAGCGGACCAAGTATCCTCCGGCCCTCTCGAACGGAGTTTGTTCGCCGAATGGTTCGTCGAAGAAACATACGAAACCGCGGCCGTGCCTGCTGCTGACGATCGCCACGCAATGGGTCTCGTTCATGGTGCTGCACCTCCCGCCACGGGGCCGTCCGGAAGCCCTGTGACTTCCACACTACTCTCGTGGCGCGTCCGTTCCGCTGGTACATTGGTAGCATCCGTCACGGCGGCCAACGTCGGAGCCTGTAGGCGACACGAGCATCCCGCCGATCGGAGGCCCCTACGGCAGCCACTCCGAGATCGGCGTGCGCAAGTGCCGCTCGGAAAAATCCTCGTTCCGAAGCCCCACATCGTAGAGGACGGAGTCCAGCGTGACCTTCGTCCAGCGGCCCGAAGCGTTCGTCATCGTTCGCTCCATGAGCGTCGGGTACGTCCGACGGGGATTCGCACGGGAGGCGATATCCTCGATCCGGCCGGCGACGAAGACCCTGGTGCGCTCGCCGCGGCCGTTCCAGAACTCCTGGCGCAGCGGGAGAGCCGTCGCCCGGTCGATCCAGGAGATGAAGCGGGCGAACTCCTCGGACTGCTTGGGCAGGCTCTCGACCACGTAACAGCCGCGGCCGTCGAGCTTCTCCTCTCGAACGAAGCGGTGCTCCTCCGCATCAACGTCGCGACCGGAAAACTCTTCCCGTACGAACTCCGAGCCGAGGAAGCTCGAGCGCTCGGCCGCGCGGACCCTCACGACGCGGCCCGACAAGGGAACGTACATCCAGCGGTCGTCGGCCCCGGCCACGTGCTTCCAGGTCATGCAGGACATGCGGCGGACGTCGCCCGGGTGATGGAAATAGAGAAAATACTTCTGCTCCCCGCCGGGAGCCTCGCTCAGCCTGAGCACGGTCATGACGCGCCTGCGCTTGGATTCCTGCCCCGCGCCCAGCTCGAGCGTCATCTTCGCCCGCATGTCGCGGCCAGCGTAGTAGTACGCGAGGTTCGCCCGCTCCATGATCGGGCGGGCATCGCCTCCGGGCACGGGAAGGTCGGGGAGGCCCGAGCGCATGTCGCCGGACTCCGCCCGTGCGTCGCCCGGAAACGCAGGCGTACCCGCCGCCCCTGAGAGCAGGAGCGCGAGCCCTGCTGCGGGTGCTGCGACCCGGACGACCCTCATCTCAGTATCCGCTCTCCGAACACGCGCAGCGCCGCGGGAAGCAGAAGCAGCGTCGCCAGCGCGCTTACGATCATGAGCGCGGCGAAGAAGAGGCTCACGGTCACGTAGGGAGTCAACGTGGACGCGAGCAGGGGGAGAAACCCGAACGA
>JACQPZ010000064.1 GCA_016207265.1 Candidatus Latescibacterota bacterium
CCCTTGTATCGGTCGTACGCTTCACGGAACGCCCCGATCCCCGAGCCGACCGCCGGCCGGTTGAGCCCCGCGGCGATCGATTCTTTCCAGATCACAAGCCGCATGGCGCCGCTCCCCTCGCGCTCCGGATCGATGGGCAGACGCCACTCGGCCTTGCTCGAGGGCTTCGCTTCAATGCGGGCGATGATGGATGGCAGGAGGAGGAGGGCGGGAAGCGCGACGCAGGCGAGGGAGGTCCAAAGATGCGCGGGACGAGGCTGAAGCTCGGGCCAACGGAAGAGCGCCGCCGCGAGGACGAGGAGCCCCGCCGCGAGGCCGATCCACGCGCCGCGCGAATAGGTGGCCACGAGACAGAACATGAGGCCGAACACCGCGAGCAGGAGCGCGCCCTTGAGCGCGCGATCGTGGATCACGAACGAGAGCGCGAGCGCCACCGGAATGGCGGCCGCAAGGTAGCCTCCCAGGCGATTCGGCTGGCCGAAGGGACCGAGCGCCCGCCCCGGATAGGAGTTCGCGGCGGGGAGCAGCTCGGGCCGGAAGTGTTGGAGGATTCCGTACGCGGCAACGGGGATCGCCGCGAGAACCTCCACGAGCGCGAATCCTCGGAGCATGCGAGACCCACGGACCAGCATCGCGGCCGCGAGAAAGAGTCCGGTGATGGCGAGCAGGTTGAGCATGGCTTCGAGACTCTTACCCCGGTGGATCGAGAACGCAGCCGAGACCGCGGAAACGAGCACGTAGAAGATCATGCTCCGTGTCACGCGGATTTGCCGATCGCTGCGCGTGAACCCACGATTCAACTGCCTGAGCGAAACGACGAGAAGCGCCGTGAGACCGAGCGAACGGAATACGAACTGCGCCCACGGCACTCCGGTGCCCCACGCCCAAGGCGTGAAACCAATCGCCGCGATCAGTGTTGTTAACGCTATAAGAGTGGAGCGCGAACTTCCGAACGCCGAATCTAGCCCTCGGTCGGAAGACTCCATGGCCCCTCCACTCTCGGACGGCCAGCGCTAAGTGTGCTCTGAGCGCGGATTTATTGCAGAAGCCAGTATAGCAGCCGGACTTGTCAGAGTCAACTAAAAAAGCTTTACACCCCATGGAGTAACAGCTTTTAGCCGGCCCACTGTCTCCGGATTTTTCGCTTTCACCCGCCCCCCGGTGTCCGGAATCCCTTCTCCCCCGTTCTCGCCGCCTCCCGGCTTCGGGCCGCATAAAAGCTTCCGAGCAGGACCAATGGCGCGATCTGGGTCAGGTGGTACAGGACCCCATAGGCCAGCGCCCGCGGCGCGTCGACCCCGAGCAACGCCAGCCCCACGACGCAGGAACCCTCCAGGACCCCGATGAAGCCAGGGGACGAGGGGATCGTGATCGCCACGCAAACGACGAACGAAAGCAGGAACGGCGCCCAGTAGGGCAGCGACAATCCCATGCTCGCGCCGACGAGGAGAAAGACCGTCCCGTTCACGAGCCACATGGCCGCGGTCGCGGCTCCGGCCCTGGCGAGGGCGCGGGGGTTCCCGAACGCGCGGAGCCCTGCCGTGAACGTGGCCAGGGAGGGGGCGAACGGGGCGAGGATCCTCGTGGGAATCGCAGCTCCCAGCCGCGCGCCGAGGGAGCCCTGGTGGTAGTGGCCCGCGTGGAGGAGCCAAAGCGTGGCCGTGACGACTAAGCCGAGCCCCAGCGTCGCGTACCCGCTCCACCGAAACCAATCGGGATACGGGGCAAAGAGAAGCGACATCGCCCAGAAGGCGCCCAGCGCCGCGAGGTCGAAGATCCGCTCGATCACGACCGAGCCCAGGACGGTCGCCGTGCGCAGCCGCTCGGATCGGGCCAGGACGAACGCGCGCACGAACTCGCCCAGCCGTGCGGGGAGCGTGTTGATCGCCAGGAATCCGACCATCGTCGCCGCGAAGAGCCTCGAAAGAGGCACGCGCGCTTCGGGGGCGAGGATCTCGAGCCAGCGCCGGGCCCTCAGGTAGTAGCCGAACACGGTCACGCCGCAGGCGCCGAGAAACCACCAGGGGTCCGCATGCCGGAGGTTCAGCAGCAGATCCTTGGCGCTGACCTCGCGGAGGAGCAGCACGACCGCCGCCGCGCTCAACCCGAGGCCGAGCGCGGCGAGGGCGAGGCGACGCCCCTTCACGACGCCGCCGGTCCCGCCTTGGCGAGGTAGAGCGAAGCCACGAGCGGGATCCACAACTCGTGCGGGCCGACGAACGAAAGGCCCTGCCCGCCGTCTTGGAGCGGGCGCTCGAGGATGTTTTTCTCGGGGCGGTAGTGGCGGATCTGGTCGAAGTTCGCGGCCGTGAACCGGTCGGCCGGGTGGCCGAGGTTGCGCACGAGCGAAAGCGCCTTGAGGAAGACCTCGGGCAGGATCACAGCCGATCCGAAATTCAGCACGACGCCCCCCGCGAGGTCCCGCATCGCGGCCGCCAGAATGCGGAAATCCCGGTGGGTCGCGAGCCCCGTCTGCGCCCCGTCAAAAGAGGGATGCTGGTGAAGCGTGTCGGTGCCGATCGCCACATGGACCGTCAGGGGGAGCGACCGGGCCGCCGCCCGCGCGAGGAGACTCAGCTCCGTATTCGGGGCGCGCGCGTCGAGGAGAAAGCTCCCCAGCGCTTCGCCCATCCCCAAACCACGGCCGGCGCCCTCCCCCACGGCGCGGTTCATGAGGGCCGGCGTTTCCTCGACCATTCCGAAGCGGCCCGAGCCCAGGGTCTCCTCCACGGGCTCGCTCGTCCGGCCCCACATCGCGATCTCGAAGTCGTGGATCGCGGCCGCCCCGTTCATCGCGATGGCCGTGAAGGCGCCGCGATCCACGAGCGCGAGCAGGGGGCGCTGGACTCCGGTCTTGATGACGTGGCCGCCCAGCATGCCGATCGCGACCCGCCCCCGGGCGCGCGCCTCCACCCACTTCGCGAGGAGCGTCCTTAGCGCCGCCCCCGAGAGAAGATCGGGGAGCCGCTCGTCGAACGAGCCGACGGGGGCGCCCGGATCGGGCGCGGGAGCGAACTGGCTCAGCGTCACCTTCGTCGGGCGATCCGCGACGGGGATCGTGCGGACCCGGCTCAGGTCCAGCTCGTCGCGCGGGCTCACCGCTTTCCCACGAACGCGAGCCGCATGTCGGTCAGGCTGACCGAGATCGAGCCGATGGCGACCTTGCTCTTCACGAGAACGGGGATCCTCCGCTCGTCGTCCGTGAGCCAGACGAACATCTGCCCTTTGGATTTGAAGATGCCCTCGCTCTTCAGCACGGGCTCGACCATCACGCAGTCGAACTTCCCCGCCGGCACCTCGATCCGCTCGCGCTTCACGACGCGGACGATCATATCGTAGCTCTTCTCGTTGTCGTGCGTCGGAAGCGTGAGCATGGCCCCTTCGGGGAGCGGTTGGGTCCGCGTATAGTAGAAGGCGGAGAGCACGTCGTGCACCTGGGGCGGCACGTCGACGGACTTCCCGTTGTCGTAATGCGCCTTGCGATTCGCCTGGTCGAACCGCACGAGGAGGTCCTTCTTGTAGCCTCCCTCCCTGAGGTGCTTCTCGAACCGGCGCGTGAAGAGCGACTCGGCGTCGATGAACGACTCCGCCCGGTCGCGGACCTTGTAGAACTTGGACACGAAGGAATTGGATTCGGCCTTCGTGACGATGCGCCAGGCGCGATGGCCGTCCACGGTCTGGATGTTCTGCACCTGCATCAGCGCCGAGCCGCCGTTCAGCCCGCTCCAGTCGATCGAGAATTGGAAATACTCCCCGATCTTCCACGGCACCTTGGCGTATCGCGCTTCGCGGGCCGCGAGGTACGGGGCGAGGTCCACGGTGTCGGGGAGCGCGGCAGCGCCATCGGGCGGCGAGGCGGTCGCTGCGGGCGGCGCGGCCTTGGCCAGGCTGTCCCGGGGCGCGGCCTTGGCCAGGCTGTCCTCCTGGGCGCGCGGCGCCGCCGCCCCGTGCATGCAGAGGAAGGCGCCGAGCAGAAGGCCGATCGGCGCGGCGCGGCGCGGGCGCCCATCACGCATCGCGGCCACCTTGCGCCCTGAGGGCTCCCACGATCAGGGCGTCGCCGAGCGACGCGAGGGCGGGACGGATCCATCTCAAGGCGCGGGGCCCGCGAAGCGCGGTCCAGCGGAACATGCCCGGGATCTGGTCGGGCGCGTAGAGCGCCGTCCTCCGCAGCGAAAGCGCGCGGAGGTCCCCGGGAAGCTCGGGGGCCCCCGCCGTGCCGAATCCGATCCGGAATCCCGCGCGATGGGCAGCCAGCGCGACACGACGATCCACGCCCCCCCGGGGGTAGGAGATCGCCGTGACCCGCCGGCCCGTCAGGCGCGCGAGGGAGTCCCGAGAGCGCACCAGCTCTTCCGCAAGCTCCTGGTCGCCGAGCGATCGGAAATCCCGATGGGTGGCGCCGTGCGCTCCGATCGAGACCCCGTCCTTTGAAAGCCGGGCGATTTCCTCCTCCGTCAAATGCCTCTCCCGCGCCCCCATGAGCGGCAGGTCCCAGCGGTTCGAGCGGCCGATCGCCCCCGTGAGGACAAACACGGTCCAGGGGATGGCGAGTTCCCTGAGAAGCGGCGCGAGGTGGCGCGCGTGGCTCTCGTAGCCGTCGTCCGCGGTCAGCGCGACCGAGCCCGGCTCGGAGCCGGTCGGGCCGCATTCCGTGGCGGCCACGAATCGATATCCCTCCGAGCGGAGGCTCTCGAGGATCCGCCTGAGCGCTTGGACCCCGGTCGCCGTGACGAAGGGCGACCAGCGGGCCGGGGTGTGGTGGAGGTTGAGAACGAGCGAGTGGAGGCGGCGGCTCACGCTGCGATTCGTTCCGTGCCGACCTTCATCGTCCCGTGTGCCCGAAGCCGCCCTCTCCCCGACCGGTCCCGGTCAGCTCCGCAGCGACTTCGAGCGATGCGCGCGCGACCCTCGCGAACACGAGCTGGGCGATGCGGTCGCCGCGGTGGACGGCGTAGGGCGCCTCGCCGAGATTGATGAGCAGCACCATGAGCTCGCCCCGATAGTCGGCGTCGATCGTGCCGGGGCCGTTCGGGATCCCGATCCGATGCCGGGCGGCGAGACCGCTCCGCGGACGCACCTGGGCCTCGAATCCCTGGGGAATCTCGAGCCTCACGCCCGTCGGGATGGACGCCACCTCGCCGGGGCGGATCGTGACCGGATCGGTCACCGCGGCGTAGACGTCCATCCCGGCCGCGTGCGCCGATTGATAGGCGGGAGGAGCGAAGGCGTGCGGCTCGAGGGTGACCCGGAC
Source organism: Candidatus Latescibacterota bacterium (assembly GCA_016207265.1). Classification (GTDB taxonomy): domain Bacteria; phylum Eisenbacteria; class RBG-16-71-46; order SZUA-252; family SZUA-252; genus WS-7. The sequence continues at coordinate 5,255 of JACQPZ010000064.1, forward strand.
CGCGATCGGGTCAACGGCTCCGCTCACGCCGCGGTCCGGTGCAGTCCCGCGAGCCACGTCGCTCACGCCGCGGTTCCCCATTCGAGATCGCCCGCCTCGAAGACCTGCCCCCCGCTGGGGCCCAGGGCCACCAGCGAGAGCCGGTCCCGGGACAGGAGCTGAGCCGCCAGCCGCTGGACGTCTTCGGACCGGACCGCGTCCACCTTGGCAACCAGCTCTTCGGCTGGGACGAATCTCCCTTCATAGATCTCGTTCCGGGCGATCCGGTTCATCCGGTTCGAGGTGCTCTCGAGACCGAGGAGGAGGCTTCCCTTGAGC
>JACQPZ010000069.1 GCA_016207265.1 Candidatus Latescibacterota bacterium
GATATCCGGATGAACCTCGCCGCCGCGCTGGCGGCCGCGGCGGAAGCGCTCGGAAGCTCGGAGCGCGACCGACCCTCGCCGCATTCGGCCTTCGCGCTCTCGGCGCCGGAGGCCTGGTGGCTCTCGGCCGCGTTGATCGCGTTCGGCGCGATCGCGGGCGTGGCCGCCGCGTTCCGGCCCTCCGGCCGCGCGCTTGCGCGAGTCGGAATGATCGCGACGGCGTGCGGCGTGCTCCTTTGGGGCGGCCTCCTCCTGCGCGCGAGGGAGGAGGCCTGGCATCCGCAGGCCGTCGTGGTGGTGCCGCTCCTGAGCGTCGGTCCGGCTCCCGACGAGCGCCCGCGGCCACCCTATCTCCTCGGAGCGGGGGAGCAGGTGCGCCTGGGCCGCATCCGGGGCGACCTCGTCGAGATCCGCGTGGGCGGGAACGCCGTCGGATGGGCGCAGCGCTCCGGCCTCTGGCGCGTGACGGACGCGGCGCGCTATACTTCGAAGTCTACGTCGCAGTGAGCGCAACGGGGGGGCGACCGCATTGGCGGCTGGATCTGCACTCATCACGGGCGGCACGGGGGCTCTGGGTCGAGCGGTGACGCGGCGGTTTCTCACGGGCGGCTACCGGGTCGCGGTCACCTTCCGGTCCGACGCGGAATGGGACGCCCTGAAGACCGAGCACGCGGCGGCCGCCGAGCAGGGGACGCTCCTCGGGCTCCGCGCGGACGTGACGCAGACCGATTCGGTCCGCGAGGCGGTCGAGGCCGCGGCCGGACGGTTCGAGGGATTGCGGGTGCTCGTCCACCTGGCCGGAGGGTACGCGGGCGGAACGCCGGTCGAATCGATCGACGAAACGACCGTCCGCCGCATGGTCGAGCTGAACCTCCTCTCCGCGTTCTGGGCCGCGGCTCATTCGATTCCGCACCTGAAGCGCGCGGGCGGAGGGAGGCTTCTCTTCGTCTCCTCCCGCGGCGCACTCGAGTGCTATCCGGGCGCCGCCGCCTACGCGGCTTCGAAGCTGGGGCTCCACGCGCTCGTCCAGACTCTGGCGAAGGAGCATCGCGAGAGCGCCGTGACGGCGAACGCGATTCTCCCGAGCGTGATCGACACGCCGGCGAATCGCGCGTCGATGCCGGGCGCCGATTTCACGAAGTGGGTGCGTCCCGAATCGGTCGCCGACATCCTCGTCTTCCTGGCGAGCGACGAGGCGGCCTCGACCTCGGGGGCGCTCATCCCCGTCTACGGGAGGGCCTGATGCCCGCGAAGAATAGAGCCTCACCCGGAGGGCCGAGCATCGCGCCCAACCCGATCGCTCCGGGAATCACCGTGGAGCAGATGGTCGATTCCGCCTTTCTCGCGTACAACTCGGCCCGCCTCCGCGAGGGCTGCCGTCTCTTCGCGGAGCGGATGCTCGAGCCGGACGTCACGGTCGGGCTGACCTTGAGCGGGGCCCTCACGCCGGCGGGGCTCGGGCGATCCTGCCTCATCCCGCTCCTCAAGCGCGGCTTCGTGGACTGGATCGTTTCCACGGGAGCGAACCTCTACCACGATACCCATTTTGGGCTGGGCCTCTCGATGCACCAGGGACGGAGCAACGTGGACGACGTGGAGCTTCGGGAGAAGGGGATCGTACGCATCTTCGACGTCTTCTTCAGCTACGAGGTGCTCCTCTCGACCGATTCCTTCTACCGCGAGGTGCTCCGCGCCCCCGAGTTCCGAAAGCCGATGGGCACCGCCGAGTTCCACCACCGCGTCGGCCGCTACGTGCTGGAGCGCGAGCGCGCGTTGGGTCTCGTGGAGACGTCGCTCATCGGCCAGGCGCACGCGCTGGACGTTCCCGTCTATACGTCGTCTCCCGGCGACAGCTCGATCGGAATGAACGCCGCGGCCATCGCGCTCGAGGGCGAGGCCATCCACTGGGACGTATTCCGCGACGTGAACGAGACCGCGGCCATCGTCTACGGCGCGAAGAAATCGTGAGGAAAGAGCGCGATCCTGATCCTGGGCGGGGGATCGCCGAAGAACTTCGCGCTGCAGACCGAGCCCCAGATCCAGGAGGTCCTGGGGATCGAGGAGGCGGGCCACGACTATTTTCTCCAAGTCACCGACGCCCGCGCCGACACGGGCGGGCTCTCGGGAGCGACCCCGGGCGAAGCCGTGAGCTGGGGGAAGATCGATCCGGACCGGCTCCCCGATGCGGTCGTGGCCTACGTGGATTCGACGATCGCGCTTCCCATCCTCACCGCGTACGCGCTCTCGAAGCGGAAGGCGCGCCCGCTCAGGCGGCTCTACGCAAGACGCGAAGCCCTGCTCGAGGAGATCCGCTCAGCGCACCTCGGAGCCGTGGCCGGCGCGGCGAAGGGAGGCCGCGCGTGAGGCTCCGCCCCGTGCTCGCGCTCGCGTACTTCGCCGCGGCCGCCCACACCGCCCCGGCCCTGGCGCTCGATCCGCGTCCGGCGCGCGTGTGCGCCGCGTGCCACGGGCCGATGCGCAAGGACTGGGAGTCCTCCTCCATGGCGAATTCGTGGAAGAACCCCGTCTTTCAGGCGTTCCTCGCGGACGCGAAGAGCGCGCTCGGCGAGACCGCGCTCGCCGGCTGCGTTCCCTGTCACGCGCCGATGGCGTCGGTCCTGGGCGATCTCAAGTTCGAATCGCCGATCAGCCATGAGGGCGTGACCTGTAATTTCTGCCACAACGTGGCGGCCGTCGATCCGAAGGCGAACCCGCCGTCCTACGTGTTCGACGCGAGCGATCCCAATCTCATGCGCGGGCCGTACGCGGACTCGGACCCCGGCGTCGCGCACGGGTTCGTCTACAGCGAGATCCACACGAAGGGCGATTTCTGCGCAGCGTGCCACGAGCACACGGACCCGGGGACCTCGGTCACGATCGACGCGACGCATACGAGGTGGAAAGGCTCGAAGGCCGCGGCGGCCGGCAAGCAGTGCCAGGATTGCCACATGCCGCCGTCCGCGGGCCAGGCGTCGCCGCGCGTATCGAAGATGAACCGCGAGAAGGTGTACGCGCACACCTTCGCCGGCGCGCATTCGCCCGCGATGTTGGACTCCGCGGCCTCGCTCCAGGCGGCCGTGGAAGGCGGAAGGCTCAAGCTCACGGTCGCAAACAGCCGCACGGGACACGCGATCCCCGGCGGCGGCGGCGGGATGCGGAGCATCGCGCTCGAGGTGACGTTCTTCGACGGCGCCGGAGCGAAGCTCTCCGCCGTCCCGGTCGAGACGTACGGGACGGAGTTCGCCGACGAGAAGGGGAAATCGCCCGTTCCCAAATGGCTCGCGAAGAAGGTCGCGCGGGTGAACGAGATCCCCGCCGATGGCGTGAAGGAAGAATGGTGCGACGTCCCCGCGAAGGCCAAGAAGGCGGAAGCGACCCTGACGTATCACTTCATCCATCCCGCGTACTGGGCGGCCCTGAGCCGGAGGCAGGTGGATCTCGCACGGCACCAGCCGGTCGTGATGGCCCGGGCCTCGGTCACCCTGCCGTGAGCGTGAAGACCGCTCCGGAAGCTCCCATCCCGCTCCTCGACCTGGGGGCGCTTCACGGGCCGCTCGCCGAGGAGCTGCGCGCCGATTTCGATCGGGTTCTCCGGTCGGGGCAATTCATCCTCGGGCCGGAGCACGACGCCTTCGAGCGGGAGCTGGCCCACGCGTGCGACGTTGGGCACGCGATCGGGGTCTCCTCGGGCACCTCCGCGCTCTCGATCGCCCTGCTGGCGCTCGGCGTCCAGCCGGGAGATGAAGTCATCGTTCCGGCGTTCACCTACTTCGCGAGCGCGAGCGCGGTCACCTCGATCGGGGCTCGGCCCGTGTTCGTGGACGTGGAGCCGCGGCGGTTCGGCCTCGATCCCCAAGGGCTCGAAGCGGCGATCACGCCGCGGACGCGCGCGATCATGGCCGTGCATCTCTATGGTCTCGCGTGCGAGCTGGGCCCGCTTCTCTCGCTCGCCGCGCGGCGGTCGATTCCTCTCCTCGAAGACGCGGCGCAGGCGGTCGGCGCCTCGGACGAGGGACGGCCGGTCGGGACGCGAAGCGCGTGCGCGACGCTCAGTTTCTTCCCGACGAAGAATCTGGGCGGGCTCGGAGACGGCGGCGCGATCCTGACCGAGGACGATGCGTTCGCCGCCCGGGCGAGGCTCTTGCGCGTCCACGGCGACGCGGGCAACTACCGGCACGTTGCGCTCGGAACGAACGCTCGCCTGGACGCATTGCAGGCGGCGTTCCTGCGCACCAAGCTGAGGCGGCTCCCGGGCTGGACGGAGGAGCGGCGCGCGATCGCCGCGCGATACCACACGGCCCTCGAGGAGGCGCCGGTCGTCCTGCCGCCGGATCCCGAGGGCGCGCGGCACACCTATCACCAGTACACAATCCGCGCCCCAGAACGGGATCGGCTTCAAGCGCATCTTCGCGACCACGGGATCGCCTCGCGGATCTACTACCCGGACACGGTTCCCGCCCAGCCCTGCTTTGCGCACCTCGGCCATCGTCCCGGCGAGTTCCCGGTTTCGGAACGTCTCGCCCGCGAAGTGCTCTCGCTGCCGATCTACCCGGGGCTTCATCCCGGGCAGGTGGACCGGGTGGCGCGGGAGATCCGCGCGTTCTACGGCGCGGGAGAGAGAGCCTCGCGGTGAAACGGTGGCTCAAGATCGCCGTCGTCGTCGTGGGAACGGGAGTCGCGGCGCTGGCGCTTCTCTTCGCGCTCGCGTGGATCCTGATGCCGCGCGACTGGATCGAGCGCGAGGCGAAGCGGCAGGCTTCGCGCATGAGCGGTGTCGCCATCCATTGGAACCGGCTTGCTCCAAGCCTCGAGGGGCTCGCGATCGGCGTGAGGCTCGAGGGGCTCACGGTCCGCGCGCCGGCGACCGGAGATCCCGCGATGGACGCCCGCGTGAACGAGGTCTTCTTCCGGATGAAGCTCCTTCCGCTCCTGTTCCGCCGCGTCGAGGTTTCCGCCGCCCGCGTCCGAAACGCATGGGTCACGATGCTCGACC
>JACQPZ010000001.1 GCA_016207265.1 Candidatus Latescibacterota bacterium
GATGCTCTATGTCACGAATACCGAGGCGTTCAACAAGACCCGCTTCATCCCCAATGTCGTGGGCCGGTTCGCGCAGAACCGGGTCACGCTGATCGCCTCGGGCGGGGCGGGCGCCGTCACGGCCATGCATCTGAACAGCCACATCGACTACGCCGTGAGCCCGGGACCCCAGTCGGAGCGCGACCTGAGCCTCGCCGAGCCGGTGGACGTCGCGGTCAGCTCGGCCGCCGGAAAGGTCTACGTCGCCGCCATGGGCTCGAGCCGGGTCGGGGTGCTCGACCTCGCCGGGAACGTGACGAACCGGATTGCGACGAACGGAGCGCCTTCGCCTCCCGCGATTGCGCTGGACGAGCCGCGCGGTCCCACGGGGCTCGCGCTCGACGCCTCCCGGAACCAGCTCTTCGTGCTGAACCGGTTCACGAACTCGATCGCGATCCTCGACACCGGGACCGAGACGAAGGTGGGCGAGGTCGCGCTCCGGTTCGACCCGAGCCCGCCCGAGGTCCGGAACGGCCGCCGGTTCCAGTACGACGGGAATGTCTCCTCGCACGGAGACCTCGCCTGCGGAAGCTGCCACATCGGGTCGAACTTCGACGCTATCGCGTGGGACCTCGGAGATCCGACGGGACAGATGGAGCCCAATTTCAATATCAAGGACAACCCCGCGCACGGCTCGAATCCCTTCCAGCCTCTCAGCCCCTTCCATCCCATGAAGGGGCCGATGACGACGCAGTCGCTCCGCGGCCTGCAGAACACCTCCCCCTTCCACTGGAGGGGCGACCGGTTCGACTTCAAGCGGTTCAATCCCGCGTTCGTCGGCTTGATGGGAGCGCCCGACACGCTCTCCACGGCGGACATGCAGGCATACAACGATTTCATCATGTCGGTCGTGTATCCGCCGAACCCGAATCAGAACCTGGATCGGACCTACGCCGGGCTCGCGGTCCCCGGGGAAACCGAGTTCCTGACCGGGGAGCACGATCTGGGGATCGACTGCGTCTTCTGTCACTCGCTCCCGGCCGGCACGGACCGGGCCCTCCTCCCGAAGGGGGTGCTCCAGGAGAGCCAGGACTTCAAGGTTCCCCAGCTTCGGAACCTCTACCAGAAGACCGGATTCTCGCTGACCACGGGAGCGCACAAGCGGGGATTCGGCTTCAACCACGACGGCGCGGTCGACAACATCGTGAATTTCCTTCGGGTGCCGCTCTTCGACTTTCCCGACACGAACGAGCGTTACCAAATCGAGGCGTTCGTCCTATCGTTCGACACGGGAATGGCCCCGTCGGTCGGACGGCAGATCACGATCGACGGCACGACCAAGAACGCCCCGGAGACGACGGCGCTTCTCGATTCGCTCTACCAGCAGGCCGAGATCGGGAACTGCGATCTCATCGCGCACGGGCGGATCGGCGGCGTGATGAGCGGGTTCCACTACCAGAATCGGCGCATCTTCATCAGCGATTTCAGCGACGAAGGAGAGATCCCGGCGGATGTTCTGCGCTCGTGGGCGACGACCGACGGCGGAGAGATCACGTACCTGGGTGTCCCCACGGGCTCGGGGTATCGGATGGCGATCGACCGCGACCGGGACGGGTGGCGGGACCGGGTGGAGCTGGCGATGGGCACGAGCCCCTGGGATCCGACGTCGAGCTCTGCGGTCGAGACGGCGCCGGCGCCCGCGATCGTGGCCCGCCTCATGCAAAACCGGCCGAACCCGTTCAATCCGTCGACCGTGATCCCGTATGACGCGGGGCCTGGAGGACGCGTCACGCTCCGGGTGTACGACGTGACCGGCCGGCTGGTGCGGACCCTGGTGGACGCGACGCAAGGTGCAGGCGTGTACCGGACGCAGTGGGACGGGCGCGACGAGCGCGGCGCCTCGGTCGCGAGCGGAAGGTACTTCTACCGCCTCGCCGTCGGGAAGACGGTCCGCACGAAGAGCATGGTGCTCCTGCGATAGCCGCCGCTACTCGGGAAGCCGGTCCAGGTCTCCCGCGACCACGACGTTCATCTTCGACGGATCCAAGTGGGTCCGGATCGCCGCGTTCACCTGCTCCCGCGTCACGCGACGCACGCGATCGGGAAACTCGTCGAGGTAGGAAGGCCCGTAGCCGAATTTCTCCGCGACCGCGAGCGCCTGGGCCGTCCCCGCGTTCGTCGCGAGCCGCACCTGGTAGTTCCCCGCGAAGAAGCTCTTCTGGATCGCGACCTCCTCCTCCGTGATGCCCTCGCGGCAATAGCCCTCGATCACCTCGCGCGTGGATCTCATCGCCTTGGAGAGGTTGCTCGGCGCTACGGCCACGTCCGCGAGCCAGATTCCGTCCAGGAAGTCGCTCATTGTGAAGCGCGAGTAGATGCTGTAGGTGAGTCCCTCCGTGTCGCGGACGCGCTTTCCGAGCCGAGAGCTCAAGGAGCTCTGGCCGAGGGCCGCGTTCGCGATCAGGCAGGCCTCGTAGTCCGGATCGCCCCGCCTGAGGCCGCTCGCCATGCCGAACATGAGATCCATGTTCGCCTTCCCGCGGAGCGTGACCGCTTCCTGCGCAGCCGCGCCCGGGGACGTGCGGGGCTCGCCGAACTCCGGCCGCGCTCCGCGTGGAATGCCGCCGAAGAGGGAATCGACGAGGGCCGCGATCGCCTCCAGGTCGACGTCCCCGACGATCGCGAGATACGTCGCGGAACCCACGTAGCGGTCCTTGTGGAACGCCCGGAGATCGCCCGGGCGCATCGCCTCGATGCTCGCGAGCATCTCGTCCTTCGAGGGGGCGCGGTACGGATGACCCGGCGCGAACGCGATCTGCGTCAGCCGGTCGAAGGCCCGCAGGCGCGTGTTGTCGAAGGCCCGCAGCACGTCGGTCTTGAGCTCCGCCTTCGCCTTGGAGAGCTCGGAATCGGAAAACGCGGGGTTTTGAAGCTCGTCCGCCAATACGGAAAGGAGAAGCGCCGCGTCGCGGGAGAGCGCCGATCCCTGGATCGTCGCGTCGTAGGTGTCCCCGGATACATGGAGCTGGGCGCCCACCCCATCCAGCAACGCCGCGATCGCGCGTTTGTCTCTCGATTTCGTCCCCCGCTCCAGCATGAGCGCCGTGAGCTGCGCCACGGCCGGCTTCCCGCGGGGCGCGGTCATCCGTCCCGCAAGGACGACGCCGTGCACGGCCACGGTCGGCACGGAGCGGTTCGACACGACGTCAAGCGTGAGCCCGTTCGCCAAGACCCGGTGGAGGGTGCGCTGGGCGAATCCGGCCCGCCCGGCGGAGCCGCTCGGGCCTCCGGGTCCGGCTCCGCTCCATGCCGACGACTCCGCCGATCCGCCCGCTCCGGCCGCCTTCGCGGGCTTCTTCCCTTCGGGCTCCACGGGCACGAACCACCCGACGGTCGCGTGGTCGGGCACGAGATAGGTCGCCGCGACGCGCCGGACGTCGTCCGCAGTCACGCGCTTCATCGCGTCGATGTATCCGATGAGCCACTTCCAATCGGCGGAGGCGACCGCCTCGCCCAGGCTCGACGCGAGCTCGTAGGTCCCGTCGCGGCTCCGGATCACGGAAACCTCGAGCTGGCTCTTCGCCCGGTCGAGCTCGGTCCGGCTGACGCCCTTCGTCCCGACCTCGTAGAGCGCGGCCTTCAGCGCGTCTTCGACCTTCCGGTGGCTCACTCCCGGGGCGAGCGTCGCGTCGACGACGATCGGAAAGGGATCGCGGAGCGTGTAGTTGCTCGCGCTCACGTCGGTCGCGAGCTTCCTCTCGACGAGGGCCTGGTAGAGCCGGGAATTCACGCCGGAGCCCAGAATCGTCGCGAGCAGGTCAAGCGGGATGAAGTCCGGGTGGAGCGAGCCCGGGCGCATGAAGGCGATCTCGACGAGCCCCACCTGGCCCGGCCGCTTCACGACCACCCGGCGTTCTCCTTCCTGGGGCGGCTCCACCGTGATGACCGAGGGGATCGGCTTCGGCGACCGGGGAAATCCGCCGAACTCCCGGTCGAACATGCGAAGGGCAAGGCCGATGTCGAAATCACCGACCAGGATGGCCTCGGCGTTGTCGGGCCAGAAGTAGGTCTTGTAGTGCTGTTTCAGGGTTTCCGTCGATACGCCCTCGATGTCGGATCGGTAGCCGATGGTGCTCCAATGGTACGGGTGGGCGACGATTGCCGCGCCGATGACCGCCTTCGAGAGGGCGTTCGACGGATCGTTCTCCCCGATCTCATATTCGTTCCGCACGACCGTCATCTCGGGCTGGCGCTCGGAATCCAGGATCAGGGCCCGGCCCAGACGGTCGGCTTCGATTCTCATCGCCAGGTCGAGCTTGTCCGAGGGGAGCGTGGAGTAACCGTTCATCCGATCCAACCAGGTCGTCATGTTGGTCGAGGCGTAATCGCAGCCCGCCTCGAAGAGAACCTCTTGAAACGTCTTGTGGCCGAGCGCGCGGCCGAAGTTCTTCGTGCTCTTGTTGAAGAGCAGGTGCTCGAGAAGATGCGCGGAGCCCGTGTTTCCCGGCGCCTCGTTTCGGGATCCGACGTGATAGATCACCATGAAGGTGATGACCGGGGCCGCGTCGTTTCGCGCGAGGAGGATCCTCATCCCGTTCGATCGCAATCGGTATTCGGCGATGCCCGCGAGAGAATCCACGCGCTCGACGTTCGCTGGGATCCCGGTCGCGAGCGCGGCCTTCGTCCCGTCCCCGCGCGTCCAGATCCCGTCGCGGGGCTGCGCGGATCCCGGCGCCGGGGAGGAGAGCAGGGTCGAGAAACAGAGTGCCGCGACCCCGACCGCCGAACGCAGGGCCGGGCGTGCGGGGCGTCGGAGCGGGCTCTGGAAGCGCGTCATGGTCGTGGCTCCCGGCGAAAGTGGTAGCGCTACGGGGATTCGAACCCCGGTTTGATGGCTGAGAACCACCCGTCCTAACCCCTAGACGATAGCGCCACGGTCTGTGGAACGACAAAACACGGAATCACGAGGTTGGCTGGGGGAAGAGGATTCGAACCCCTGTACCGTGGTCCAGAGCCACGTGTCCTACCACTGGACGATCCCCCAGAGGACTGACGAGAGTACCATCGGCGGAGAAACCGGTCAACGCGGAGCCCACCATGACCTTAGGAGCCCGGCTGCCGCGCCCGGCGCGGAATCGGCCGCTCCGGGTGCCGCGTCTTCGTCAGCGGCTCCGGCCGGATTTCAGATGCGCGCGCAGGCCGAGCGCCATGAGGACGAGCAACGCGATCAGAACCGCGACGTCGACCCCGCGCCAGACTCCCCGAATGCGCTCCCAGTGCTCGCCGAAGATGACGCCGATCCACGCCAGCCCGAACGCCCAAATGCAGGATCCCAGAAAGGTATAGATCGTGAACCGGAGGAGGGGCACCCGCGCCGCCCCCGCCGGAAACGACACGAACGTGCGCACGATGGGCACGAGGCGCGTCCAGAAGGCGACCTGAAGCCCATGCCGTTTCAACCATCCGTCGGCGCGGTCGTACTCATCCATGCGGATGATGCGCCACCTGGAGAGCCGCTCCGCAAGCGGCCTCCCGCCGACGTAGCCCAGCCAGTAGCCGATCCAGGAGCCGATCACGTTGCCGATGGCCCCGGCGAGCACGACCCCCCACAGCGTGAACCGTCCCGTCGATACCAGGTAGCCGGAGAAGGGCATGATGATTTCGCTGGGGAGCGGGATGCACGCGCTCTCGATCGTCATGCAGACGACGACGCCCGCGTATCCCCAGTCCGAGATCACGGAGAGGATGAAGGCCGTGACGGGTTTGAGGATCGACTCGAGCCACTCCATTCCGTCAGCCCGAGATCCGGAGCGTGAGGCCGTAGGTCGCCGCCGCCACCGCCGCGGCGGCCGGGATCGTGAGCACCCAGGCCCACACGATGCGCCCCGCGACGCCCCACCGGACCGCGGAGAGACGGCGCGTCGCTCCGACTCCCACGATCGCGCCCGTGATCGTGTGCGTCGTCGAAACCGGGATTCCCCAGTGGGTCGCGTAGAAGAGGCTCATGGCGCCGGCGCACTCCGCACAGAACCCGCCCACGGGCCGGAGCGTGGTCACCCGGCTGCCGAGGGTGTGCACGATGCGCCACCCGCCCGACAGGGTCCCGAGGCCGATCGCCGCGCCGCAGGCGAAGATCACCCAGCCCGGCACCTCGAAGCGGTCGATCTGATGCGTGGCGAGGAGAAGAATCGTGATGATCCCCATCGTCTTCTGGGCGTCGTTCGCGCCATGGTTGAGGGAATAGGCGGCCGCCGAGGCGATCTGGAGCCTGCGGAATAGTCGATCCACTCGTGCGGGCGGCGTTCGGCGGAAGATCCACGAGACCGCGAGCATGTTCGCGTATCCGAGCGCGAGGCCCACGAGCGGCGCGACGAGGATGAACCACAGAGTCTTTTGAAGTCCCGCGAAGAGAATCGCGCCCGGGCCCGCGCTTGCGACCGCCGCACCGATCAGGCCCCCGATCAGCGCGTGCGACGAGGAGGTCGGAAGGCCGAGCCACCACGTGAGCAGATTCCATGCGATGGCCCCGACGAGCGCGGCGAGGATCACGTGGTTGCTCACGGATTCGGGGGCGATGATCCCCTTGCCGATCGTGGCGGCGACCTTGACGCCGAGGATATAGACCGCGATGAAGTTGAATGCCGCGGCCCACACCACCGCGATGCCGGGCGTGAGGACCCGCGTGGAAACCACCGTCGCGATGGAATTGGCGGCATCGTGAAAGCCGTTCAAGAAGTCGAACAGGAGGGCGAGCGCGATGATGATGAGGACGTAGGTGGTCATGGGATCGTCACGAAGGCGGCGTGGGAGGGCGCTCGCGCGTCAATTGTTCTTGACGACGATGCCCTCGAGAATGTTCGCGACGTCCTCGCAGTCGTCCGTCGTCGCCTCGAGACGGCCGTACAGCTCCTTCCACTTGATGAGCTCTCGGAAATCGGTCGCCTCCTCGAAGAGCTGCGCGGTCGTGTTCCTCGAGATGAAATCCGCCTCGTTCTCGAGATCGTTGATGCGGACGCAATACTCCTTGATCTTCTTGAGGTTCCGGAGGTGGGACACGGCCTCGTGGATCGCCTCGCAGGAGCGTTCCACGACGGAGACGAGCTCGATCGCCTCGGGAGTCACCGATTGGACGTGGAACAGCGCGAATCGGCTTGAGACGCCCTCGATCTGGTCCAGCACGTCGTCGAGTCCCGACGCGAGCGCGTGGATGTCCTCCCGGTCGAACGGGGTGATGAACGTGCGGTTCAGCTTGTCGATGATGTCGTGCGTGATCCGGTCGCCGTCGCTCTCCAGCTCCTTGATCAGGCGGGCCTTCTCGTCCACGTGCTCATAGTGGTGGACCATCTCCTTCAACGCGAGGGCGGCCTCGTGGACCTTGGCGGCCTGCGTCTCGAACAAATCGAAGAAGCGAACCTCGACGGGAAGTAGGCGGAGCATATCGGGGGGCGAGTGTATACC
>JACQPZ010000070.1 GCA_016207265.1 Candidatus Latescibacterota bacterium
GTCGAGGAACGCAGTCCCGTGCAGATGAACCGAGTAGGCCCCCGGGATGTAGAGCCGCGGCGCCGACGCGGGCCACGCCACGTAGCCGACGTAGCCGAGATAGAGGCAGAAGACGACCGTCACCATCGTCCGGCGGAACGCGGGCCGGTCGTTTCGCAGGTGGAGGAAGAGCCCCATGACGGGGCCGAGAACGTAGAAGAGCCAGTAGCAGACCGTGAAGTAATCCGTGAGCCAGGGATGGGCGAATCGCTCCGCCCAGACCGTGGGCTCCGAGCCGAAGAGGAGCACGTCCCAGCGGTAGAGGGCTCCCGTGATGTCGGGGGCGTGGAAAAACCGGATCAGGTCGTGGAGGCTCGCGTAGATGTTGGCCGCGAAGAGGAACGGCATCGAGTCGCGAAGAACGGTCCACCGGGGCTTCGACCGGACGAGCCATACGAACAACGCCGTCGCGGCGACGAGGAGGATCAGACGGGCGAGCGAGCCCGGATACGCTGCGGCGGGCCCGCCCGGCGCGTCCACGCGGGTGAGGCTCATTTGAGCGAGCGCGAAGCCGGTCGGAACGAAGAAGAGGAGCGTCGCGAACTCCTCGGGCCTCAAGGCGAAGATTGCCCGTTTCAGCCGCGCGCCGAGAGTCATCCGGACGCCTGGTGCCCCGATGCTCATCGGGCCGCTCCGTCCGCGTTCAGCCTCAGCCTCGCGTCGAGCGCCACGCACGGCGCGGGCTGGGGGAGCACGACCACCGGGTTCAGATCCAGCTCGACGACATCGGGATGATTGATCGCGAGCGCCGACACCCGGTGCAGAAGCTCGACCAGCGACGCGACGTTCGACGGCGGGGCCCCTCGGTACCCTTCCAGGAGCGGGAATCCCTGGATCTCACGCACCATCTCCTCGGCGTCCCGGTCGGTGATGGGCGCGACCCGCACGGACACGTCCCGGAGCAGCTCCACGGAGACCCCGCCCAGCCCGAAGAGGACGACGGGGCCGAAGCTCGGGTCGCGGGTCATCCCCACGATGGTCTCGACGCCTCCCTGGACCATCGGCTCCACCGTCACGCCCGTGAACCGGGCATCCGGCTTCGCACGCGCCAGCGCCGCCCGGATCTCGTCGAACGCCTGAGCCGTCTCCTGCTCGGAGCGGAGATTGAGCCTCACTCCTCCCACGTCCGTCTTGTGCACGACGTCGGGCGACTGCACCTTGACGGCGACCGGAAACCCCACGCTCTTCGCGGCCGAAGCCGCCTCGCCCCGGTTCGACGCGGGGCGCGCCGCGCTCGTCCGGATTCCGTAGGCTTGGAACAGCTCCGCCATCGAGGCCGCGTCCATCCAGCGCGGATCCGCGGCCGTCTTCGCGAGGGAGCGCGCGATCGCCGAGCAGCCCCGCTCCGGGTGGATGCCTGCGATGCTCGGAACCTTTCCCGGCGGCTTGTTCCGCCAGACTCCGTACTCGACGGCGCGAGCGAGCGTACGGGCGGCCGACTCGGGAAAGGAATAGGAAGGGATATGCCCTTCCTGAAGTGAGCGCAGGCTCTCCGGGACGCCGTGACTCCCCATGAAGCACGAGAGTATGGGCTTCTTGCTCCCGGCCGATCCGGCAAGGATCGCCCGCGCGACCTCCCCCGCGCCCGTCACCAGCGGCGGAACGAAGATCACGATCAGGGCGTCCACGCTCTTGTCCTGCGTGAGGAGGCGGAGCGCCTTCTCGTAGGACGGAGCGTCCGCGGAAGCGATCATGTCCACCGGATTGCGCACGCTCGCCTCCGCCGGCAGGAATCCCCGGAGCGCCTTGGCTGTCTTCGGCTCGAGCTTCGAGAGGATGAGCCCGGCCGATTCGCACGCGTCGGCGGCCATGATGCCGGGACCGCCCGCGTTCGTGAGAATCGCCACCCGCTTCCCGGTGGGAACGGGTTGCGAGGCGAGCAGCATGGCCGTGTCGAACAGCTCCTCGATCGTGTCGGTCCGGATCACGCCGCTCTGCCGGAAGAGCGCGTCCACGGCCGCGTCGGATCCCGCGAGCGCGCCGGTATGGGACGAGGCCGCGAGCGAGCCGCCGGGCGTGCGCCCGCTCTTGACCGCGATGATCGGCTTGACCCGTGCGACGCGGCGGGCGATCTGCGTGAACTTGCGCGGGTTTCCGAACGATTCGAGATAGAGGAGGATGAGGTCGGTGCCCCGATCCTGCTCCCAGAACTCGATCAGGTCGTTGCCCGACACTTCCGCCTTGTTCCCGACGCTCACGAACTGCGAGATGCCGAGGTTCAGCTCGCGCGCGTAGTCGAGGATCGCGAGCCCGAGCGCGCCGCTCTGCGAGGAGAACGCCACGCGGCCGGCGGGCGGCTGGACGGGGGCGAACGTCGCGTTCATCGAAACGGCGGGGTCGGTATTCACGATGCCGAGACAGTTCGGCCCGACGAGGCGCATGGAATGGCGCCGGACCGCCTCGACCAACGCGATCTCCCGGCGCTTCCCCTCTTCGCCCGTCTCCTTGAATCCCGCCGAGATGACGATCACGGCTTTAACGCCCTTTCGTCCGCATGCGTCCACGACCTCGATCACGCGATCCGCCGGGACGACGATGACGGCGAGTTCGACCGCGCCCGGGATGGCTTCCACGCTCGGGTAGGCGGGGATGGACTGGACGTGGGTCGCCTTGGAGTTCACCGGATAGACGGGACCCTGGAAGCCCTGCTCGATGAGGTTGTGGAGGATCGCGCCCCCGATCGCCTCGCGGTGGCGCGACGCGCCGATCACCGCGACCGAGCGCGGCCTCAAGAGGGCTTCGAGATTGGACACGGGCTCGAAGTGTATCACTTCGAGCCCGCATCGTTCCTCAAGAGAGGGGGTGGCAGCGTCTCGAGAGGCGGCGGCAGCGTCTCGAGAGGCGGCGGCCGCCGGGCCTACGCGTGAGCCTCGGCCTTCTTGCGGATCCCCTCGATGCGCGCGGCCAGACTCACGTCCTTCCTGGTGATCCCGCCCTGGTCGTGCGTCACGAGCGCGAGCGTGACGTCGGAGTAGCGGATGTCCACGTCGGGATGGTGATTCATCTGCTCCGCGAGCTGCGCCACGGCGCTCACGAACACGATCGCCTCGGGGAACGAATCGTGCCGGTAGGTCCGGACGATCATCCCGTTCTTCACGCTCCAGCCGGGAAGATCGCGGAGCGCCTGATCCAGCTCTCCCTGCGTGAGCTTCGCCATCGTCCCTCCTACCAGCGGCCGAGGAGGCCCGGATCGGGCATCAGCTCGGGGCTCCACGGGTCGGGAAGGATCTCCACCTCGGTGGGTTTTCCCGTGACCGTGGTGACCGCGTCCTTTACTTGTTGAATGATCTGGGGGGCATAGGGGCAGAAGGGCGTTGTGAGCAGCATCCGCACGATGTGAGGCTCCACGCTCTGATCGATCTCACGGACGAGCCCCA
>JACQPZ010000071.1 GCA_016207265.1 Candidatus Latescibacterota bacterium
CTTGCACGCGCCGTAGGGGCTGTTGAACGAGAACGACCGGGGCTCCGGCGGCTCGTAGGAGATCCCGCATGCGGGACAGGCGGCGGTCGCCGAGAGCGTCGCTTCCGCGCCCCGCGAGGGGACGACGAGCGCGAGCCCCGACGCGAGCCGGGTCGCGGTCTCGAGGGCTTCGTGGATGCGGCTCCTGCGTCCCGCCTCAGCCGGAAGGCGATCCACGAGGATCTCGATCGTGTGCTTGCGCTTCTTGTCGAGGCAGATCTCCTCCTCGAGCTCGCGCCAGGCGCCGTCGACGCGCACGCGCACGAATCCGAGCTTTCGATACTGCGCGAATTCCTTCCGGTACTCCCCCTTCCGGCCTCGGATGACGGGGGCGAGGATCTGGACCTTCTCCCCGGCGTACGCTTCCACGATCTGGTCGACCATCTCCTGCACGGTCTGCCCCCGGATGGCCCGGCCGCACCGAAGGCAGTGCTGGACGCCCACGCGGGCGTAGAGGAGGCGCAGGTAGTCGTAGATCTCGGTCACCGTGGCCTCGGTGGATCGGGGGTTGCTCCCCGCCGTCCGCTGCTCGATCGAGATCGCCGGAGAGAGGCCCTCGATCTGATCCACGTCGGGCTTCTCCATCTGTCCCAGGAACTGGCGCGCGTAGGCGGAGAGCGACTCGACGTATCGGCGCTGCCCCTCGGCGTAGAGCGTGTCGAAGGCGAGCGATGACTTTCCCGAGCCCGACACGCCCGTCAGGACGACGAGCGCGTTTCGCGGAATATCCAGGCTCAGGTTCTTGAGGTTGTGCTCGCGGGCGCCGCGAATCTTGATCAGGTCCACGTTGTCCTTCGGGCTTGAGAGGGAGCCTCAGTGTATCACGGCGCGCTCGCGCCGGATGCGTCTCATGAATCCGCGACACCGCTCGGTCTCGGGCGCGTCGATCACGGCCTCGGCGGGACCCGATTCGACCAGCGTTCCCTCGTCGAGGAAGACCGCCCGCTGGGCCACATCGCGCGCGAACGCGATCTCGTGCGTGACGACGAGCATCGTCATGCCGTCCCGCGCCAGATCCCGCATCACCTCGAGCACCTCGAGCACCATCTCCGGATCGAGGGCCGAGGTGGGCTCGTCGAAGAGCATGACCGTGGGGTTCATCGCGAGGGCGCGGGCGATCGCCACCCGCTGCTTCTCTCCTCCGGAGAGCTGCGCCGGATAGCGTGCCTCCTTCCCCTTGAGCCCCACCCGGTCGAGGAGCCGGAGCGCGTGCTCCCTCGCCTCCGTGGGAGTCCTCCGGCGGACCACGGTCTGCGGGAGCACGAGGTTTTCGAGCGCCGTCCGGTTCGGGAAGAGGTTGAACGCCTGGAACACCATGCCGACTTCCTCCCGGACGCGGTTCCAGTCGGTCGTGCCGTGGCCGACGTGGATTCCGTCGATCACGATCTCTCCCTCGTCGATCGGCTCGAGTCCATTGACGCAGCGCAGGAGCGTGCTCTTCCCCGATCCGCTCGGTCCCATGATCACGAGCGTTTCGCCCCGAGCGACGTCGACGCTCACGCCCCGGACTCCGTAGTGGCCTCCCGGAAATCGGCGGGACACGCCCCGGATCGAGACGATCGGCTCGCCGCTCATGAGCGCACGAGCCTCGACTCTTGCCACCGGCTGAGGAGCGAGAGCGCGAGGCAGATGGAGAAGTAGATCGCCCCGATCGTCAGGAATACTTCGAACGGCGAGAAGATCCGCGAGTTGATCTGGCGCCCGACGAGCATCAGCTCCTCGTAGGAGACGAGCGAAGCGAGCGAGCTGTCCTTGATCAAGGATACGAACTGCCCGGTGAGGGGCGGGAGCGTGCGCCGGACCGCCTGCGGCACGATCACGTGGCGCATGCTCTGGAGGTAGGTCATTCCCAGCGAGCGGGCGGCCTCCATCTGCCCGCGGTCGATCGATTCGATTCCCGCGCGGACGATCTCCGCCACATAGGCCCCTTCGAACACGGAGAGTCCGACCACCGACGCCCAGAAGGGGCTCACCGGGAGAAAGGCGCCCGCGCCGAAATAGATCAGGTAGAGGACCAGCATGAGGGGGATGTTCCGGAGCAACTCGACGTAGGAGGCCGCGACGAATCGAAGCGGCCGGAACGGTTGGACCCGGCAGAGACCCGCCGCGCCGCCCAGAACGCTTCCCAGGACGATCGAGACGAGCGAGATCTGGACCGTGCGCGCGGCGGCGGCCGCGATCAGCGGGTAGTACTGAGGAATCTGCTCCCAGTGCCAGGTGTACACGGGCGGATCAGGACGCGGGCTTCTTGACCCGCTTGAGCCACGGCGTCGTCACGAACCA
Source organism: Candidatus Latescibacterota bacterium (assembly GCA_016207265.1). Taxonomy (GTDB): domain Bacteria; phylum Eisenbacteria; class RBG-16-71-46; order SZUA-252; family SZUA-252; genus WS-7. The sequence continues at coordinate 2,323 of JACQPZ010000071.1, forward strand.
TTTCTGATAGAGGGAGTCCCAGGTGCCGCTCTCCCGAAGCTCGAAGATCGCGAGGTTGAGCCAATCCCGGAATTCGGCGTCCCCCTTCCGGACGGCCATGGCGAGATACTCCTTCGTGAAGGGCTCGAGGATCGCGAACGTACGGTCCGGGGATTCCTTCACGCGGAGCGCGATGTACGGCTGATCGTAGACCATCACGTCGGCCCGGCCGGCGTCCACCTCGAGCGCCGCGTCCGACTCGGTTTCCATCGTCTTGACGGTGGCCTCGCGGAAGAATTTCCGGGCGGCGATCTCCCCGGTCGTCCCGAGCTTCGTCGCCACGACGACGCCCGGCTCGTCGAAATCCCGGACCCGCATGCCCGGGGCGGGCCGATGCTTCAGCCGGCTGACCAAGAGCGCCTGCCCCGTCACGAAATAGGGATCCGTGAAGTCGCACCGGAGCGCCCGCTGGGGCGTGCGCGTCATGCCGGAGATGATCACGTCGAATTTGTCCGCGTTCAGATTCGCGATGATGGGATCCCAATCGCTCTTCCGGATCTCGACGCGGACCCCGTTTCCCATCTGGCCGGCGAGGTAGTTCGCCATGTCGATGTCGAAGCCGATCATGGCTCCGTCCACGTCCAGCATCTCGAACGGCGCGTACCCCGGGTTCATCCCCACGCGAAGCGTCTTCCGGAGGAGGATTCGGTCGAGCGTGGACTGCCGCTCGGCGGTCCGGGCGGCGCCGCCGCAGCCGGACAGAGCGAGCACGAGGAGGATGCAGAGGACCGTGAGTCTCGAGCGCATGCGCCGGCGGAGCGTAGGGGCGGGACCCCGGAGTGTCAAGGAGCCGGGAGCCTCGGGGACCCCGGGAGCGTCACGGGGCCCGGCTACTCCCAGCGAAGCGTCTCGACGGGGTCGAGCCGCGCCGCCTTCACCGCAGGGTAGATCCCGAAGAAGAGCCCGATCACCGTGGAGGACACGAATCCCAGGACCATCCCCCACACCGGGAGGGCGAAGCTGAACTTCGAGAGGACGTGGATCAGGTATCCGGCCCCGATACCCGCGAGGATCCCGACGACTCCGCCCGTTCCCGTGAGCGTCATCGCCTCCACGAGGAATTGCCAGAGGATATCCCGCTGCCGGGCGCCGAGCGCCTTTCGGACGCCGATCTCGCGGGTCCGCTCCGTCACCGAAACGAGCATGATGTTCATGACGCCGATCCCGCCGACGAGAAGCCCGATCGAGGAGATCAGGATCATGACCAGGTAGAACGCCCCCGTGATCTGGTTGTAGATGTTCACGAGCGACTCGTCGGTGAAGATCGCGAAATTGTCCGCCTGGCGGTAGCCGAGCCGCCGCTGGCGCCTCAGGACGTCGGTCATCTGGTCGATGGCCGCGTCCAGAAGCTCCGGGGAGCGCGGCTTCGCGTTGAGGACCATCCGGAGATTCGGCCCCAGGGTCTTCTCGAGGGTCGAGTACGGGACGAGCACGATATCGTCCAGGCTCATCCCGATGAACTTGCCGCGCTCCTCGGTCTCGCCCACGACGGTGTGAGGATACCCGCCGATGTAGATCGTCTTCCCGATGGGATTCACGTGGGGGAACAGGGTCTCGATGTGGTCGCGGCCCAGCACGCACACCGTGGCGCGGTGCTCCACCTCTGTCTCGGTGAAGAAGCGGCCGTTCGCGATCGCCCAGTTGTTCGTGATCAGGAAATCGGGGGTCGTGCCGATGACGGTCGTGTAGCGGCTCTCCGTCTCGCGGTAGCGGAGCCGGCCATCGACGAAATTGAGGGGCGCCACGGCCTTCACGGCGGGGCAGCTCCGGCGGATCGCCTCCGCGTCCTCGATCGTGAACCACTTGCGCCGCCTGAGGCTGTCCGGGAATCCGCCCACGAACGCACCGGGACGGAAGGGTCGGATGTAGAGGACGTCCGATCCGATCGCCGCGATCTGCGAGTTCATGTCGCGGTTCAGGCCTTCGATGATGGAGACGATCGCCATGATGCTCGTGACGCCGATGATCACGCCGAGCAC
>JACQPZ010000081.1 GCA_016207265.1 Candidatus Latescibacterota bacterium
GCTTCCGTCTCCTCGCGCGCGATCGGCATCACCTTGGGAGGCGCCGCGCCGAGCGAGATCTCGATCACTCCCAGCTCGAGGAGGTGGTGGAGCGCCTCGTACACCTCGAACTCCACGAGCTTCGACTGGGCGACGATGTCGCGGAGCGGACGCAGACCGTCCGCCAGCGGCAGGACGCGATGCTCCGCGGGAGTCAGGTCCTTGGGAGGAACCGAAAGCGCCTTCGGCCGGAGCACCATCGCCGGGGACGAGAGGGTCTCCTTGTAGCGGACGATTTCGTCCATCCGCCGCATCGATTCCATGAGGAGCCCTTCGGTATTGAGCTTCACGTTCACGGCGAACTTGGGCACCGTGCGGGCGTCCCCCGAGAAGTGATACGCGCCGGCCTTCCAGGTGAGGAGTTGGTGCATCGTGTCCTGGATCTGCTGCTCCAGCGCCCGCGTGAGGTCCTCGGCGGCCATGTAGTTTCCCGTGAGCAGGATGTCGGTCAGCTCCCGCCGGCTCTCGCCCTCGATCGTCTCGATCTGGCGAAGCTGGGCCTCGGTCAGCCGGCCGATCTGGATGAGGAAGGCCTTCAACGGGTCGCGCGCATTCCGCCGCCGGTCCCGCGTGGAAACGACCCGGCCGCCGTCGAAGAAGATGACCGCGACCTCGTCGCCCGCGGTCAGTTTCAGCACCCCCGATTTCTGCTGGACGGCGATCAATTGAAGGATTTCGGGGAGACTGAAATCGTCGAGGTTCCCCTGGAGCGCCATCGGTCTACCTCGTGCCTCCCTCGACGCGCGCCCGCGGCGTGCGCGCCGGAACGCGGCCGAGCCCCTGTGCGAGGTTCGGGACCTTCGTCGTGGTCTTCGCGTAGTACCGTGCCACGGTGATGGCGTAGGTCGCCGCGAAGAGCGCCGCCAGCGGGATCCGCTTCACCCAGCCGGCGGAAACGAGCGGGAGCACGTCGAGCGAAGGGACGAGCGCCCCGTTCGAGATGACGAGGAGGGCGGCCGTGACCATGACGAGGATCGCGAAGAACCCGCTCAGGCTCGCGCCCCGAAGCATCTGGCCGGCGCCCGGGAGCGCGTAGGTGACGAGCGTTTCCCAGAACGTGCGGCGGCGCGCCGCGCGTCGATCCCGGCCCGTCAGGAGCAGCCGGGTGAACTCCATGGACTTGAGGTCCTTCACGGCGGCGAAGCAGTCGTCGCAGAACGCGCGCTGCTGCATCCGATGGACGCATCGACGGCACACGACCTTCTGGCAGTTGGAGCAGGAAAGCGTTCCGAGCGTGCGGCCGAACGCCTGGCCGCACGCCGCGAAGACCAGGAACACCGCCGGGATGAAGAAGAGCGCGAACGGAGCGGGCGGGGCGAGCCGCCCGAGGAACGAGAAGTAGGGATTGCCCGGGGTCTCCGCGGCGCCGCGCTCCTGCGCCGTGCGCCGCGCGAGGCCCCACAGCGTCTCGATCGGCGGGACCGCTTCCATGACCGTGCGGTTGAGCTGCGGGGTGCTGATGCGGCTCATGTCCCGGACGCGGTCGAAGGCGAGCCCGGACGCGATCGACTGCTCCCGGCTCGCCTCGGCGAACAGGAGCTGCTTGGTGTAGGTCTGAGCGAGGTTGTAATGAGGCTCCACGGCGCGGGGCGAGGCTTTCGCGGCGGCCTCGTACGCTTCGCGCGCCCGCGGGTAGTCCTCCCTGCCGAAGTGGACGTTGCCCAGATTCGTGAGGATCCACGACGTGTTCGGCTTGAGCGCGGCGGCGGTCGTCAGCTGGCGCTCGGCCTGGTCGAAGTCTCCCTCGCGGCGGGCCATCGTGCCGAGCGCGAAGGGGTAGAGCGGCTCGGCGGAATCGTGCCCTTCGAGCGCCGCGAGCGCGGCCATGAGGTCGGGGTTCGCGCCGGACCGAAGCGCGCGATCCACGAGGAGGCTCGGCTCCTCGAGGCTGATCCCGCCGGCCCACGGAGCGATGACCCGCATCCCGCCGACGATCGCGAGCGAGGAGACGAGGAAGAGAAAGACGAGGAACGCTTCCCTGCGGCCGAGCCGGAAGGAGAGCAGTCCCGCATAGACCGTTGCCGTGGAGATCGGCCCCAGTCCCCAGAGGAGCGGAGCGAGCGCGATCACGCCCGCGGCTCCCCGGGCCGTGGCGCCCCCCGCACGCCCGACCAGCTCGCGGATCACGTGCGTCAGGTGGGGCAGATGGCGAAGGACGACGCCTACGACGGCGAAGAGCAGGCTCATCGACCAGATCACGAGAAACGCGGTGAGCGAGTTCGCGAGGACGTAGCGCTGCCACGAGTAGCTTCGTCCGACGATCCGGAGGGCCTCGCTGAATTCTGCGACGGCGCGACCCGGATCCTGGAACGCGAGGACACGCGCGAGCGTGTAGTGCGGATCGGGGAAGGTAGGGTCGAACGCGGCCGCGGCGTCGAGGAGACGCACGGCCTCGGCGCCGTCACCCGCCGCGAGCGCGGCGAGGGCTTCCCGGTAGCGTGCCTGCGCCGGCGCCAGCGCGCGCGCCTTGCCGCTGTTCAGCTTCTGCTCGAGTTCCTCTTGGATCGCGTCCTGGCCCGTGTACGCGAGGGCGCGGGCATGGGGCAGGGCTTCCGGGAGGGCGAGCAGCGCGAGCAGGAACCAGCCCACCGATGCGGATTTCGTGAGCAGGCCGCGCCGCACGCCTCGAGGTCTCAGGGGCTCAATCCGCGCCACGGGCGCACGTTAGGGGCGCGTGAAGCGGGGTGTCAAGGGAAATGTCCCTCGGACGTGGTATCCTTCGCGGCTCGGACGCGCGTTTGAAACAGCGGGACATGCGGGGGTGGATCGATGAGTCGGGATGCGACCCGAATCGGGGCGCTTGAGGCGAGGATCGGCGAGGAAGTCCTGCTCGAGGGCTGGCTGTACAACCGCCGATCGAGCGGAAAACTGGAGTTCCTGCTCGTCCGCGACGGCAGCGGCACCGTTCAGTGCGTGGCCGCCAAGGCCGAGCTTCCGGGCGACGTCTTCGCACGGTGCTCGACGGTGACGCAGGAGTCCTCGGTCCGCGTGCGGGGCCTCGTGCGCGCGGACAAGCGGGCCCCGAGCGGCGTCGAGCTCACGCTCCGCGATCTCGAGATCCTCTCGCCGAGCCACGAGTATCCGATCACTCCCAAGGAGCACGGCCCCGATTTCCTCCTGAATCACCGGCACCTCTGGATCCGCTCCCAGCAGCAGCACGCGATCTTGAGGATCCGCCACACCCTGGTCCAGGCCTGTCGGAACTGGCTCGACGAGGAGGGCTTCACCCTCGCGGACGCTCCGATCTTCACTCCCTCCGCATGCGAAGGAACGACCACCCTCTTCGAGACCGAGTATTTCGGGGAGAAGGCCTACCTCACGCAGAGCGGCCAGCTCTACAACGAAGCGACCGCGATGGCATTCGGCAAGAGCTACTGCTTCGGGCCGACGTTTCGCGCGGAAAAGTCGAAGACGCGCCGCCATCTGATCGAGTTCTGGATGGTCGAGCCCGAGGTGGCGTTCGCCGCCCTCGAAGACGTCATGCGGTTGATCGAGCGGTTCATCGAGGGGATCGTGGGGCGCGTGCTCGCTGCGCGTCGGGTCGAGCTTCAGATCCTGGGCCGGGACTTGGCCGCGCTCGAACGGGTCAAGGCGCCGTTCCCCCGCTTGAGTTACGAGGAGGCCGCGCGGACGCTTCGGGAGCGGGGGCTCCCCTTCGAATGGGGGACCGATTTCGGCGGCACGGACGAGACCGTCCTGACGGAAGGATACGACCGGCCGTTCTTCGTACACCGGTTTCCGGCCGCGGTGAAGGCGTTCTACATGAAGCGCGACCCCTTGGACGAGCGGCTCTCGCTCTCGTGCGACCTCCTGGCTCCGGAAGGGTATGGCGAGATCGTGGGAGGAGGCGAGCGCGAGGATGATCTCGAGCGGCTGGTCGAGCGGATCGGGGAGCACCGGCTCCCCCAGGAGGCGTTCGAGTGGTACCTCGACCTCCGCCGCTACGGATCCGTTCCCCATTCGGGGTTTGGCATGGGAATCGAGCGGGCGCTCAGCTGGATCGCCGGCATCGAGCATGTCCGGGAGACGATCCCGTTTCCGCGGATGCTGAACCGCCTCAAGCCGTGACCCGGGGAAGCCGCCGGCGCTTCAGATTTGCGTTGACAGGCTCTCCCGCGCTGCACTACCGTGCACCCTCTTTTCATGCGCACCGCGCCGCGTGCCGAGGGAATGCGCTGGGTCGTTCCGGTGTACTAGAGTTCAGGTTGCGGGTAGCAGCCTGCCCGCCGAGGCGGGCGCCGTTGACACGACCGGAAAGGGCGGATACGCTGCCTGCGTGAGTGCGACGAGCCGGGATCTCAAACCCCGGCTGAGACGCGCGGCAGCCTTGGTGGCCGCCCTGAGCTTCGGCTCGTGCTCCTCGCCGCCCCCCCCGCGCGAGACCCCTCCCGCACCGATCACGCTGGCCGGAGCCGAGCATCTGGCGCCTCTGATTCGAGGCGAGATCCTGGCGTTTCGGAACCGTTATCCGGAGACCGGAGCGATCCGGCTCACGTCGGACGGTTCCGCGGAGGGGATGGAACGGCTCGTCAATGGAGAAGTCGCGATGTCGGTTCTGACGAGGGATCTGACCGACCCCGAAGTGAACGCCGCCGTCCAGCGGGACGGACTGACGGCCTTCGCCTTCGCATGGGACGCGGTCGCGGTCATCGTGAACCCCCGCACGCCGGTCGAGCAGATCTCGCGGACGGAGCTGGCTCAGATCTACCGCGGGGAAATCGAAGACTGGACGGAGATGGGTTGGAAAGGCGGCGGCCGCATCGCACCCTTGACGACGATGCCGAAACTGGGCCTCTACGAGTTCATCCAGCAATCGCTCCTCGGGGGGAGCCCGTACGGTCCCGGGGTCTACGCCCAGGAGACCGAGCAGGCGATTGTGGATGTCGTTGCGTCCCGGACCGACGCGATCGGCTGCGTATCCCGTCGCCTCGTCGACGGACGGGTCCGGGCGCTCAAGGTGTCCGCGGCGATCGGGCTTCCCTACATCGTGCTGGACCAGGAGAGTCTCGTCCTGAGAAGCTACCCGCTCATGCGGAGCGTCTCGCTGTGCACGCGGAGGAATCCTCCCGCCACCGCGTCCGAATTCATCACGTTCGTCGCGAGCGTCGACGGCCAGCAGGTCGTCGCGCGGCACGGCTACGCGCCGGCGACCGTGCCCATCCGGATCGTACGCACCGCACAGGAGGAAGAGTGACCCGGGCCATCCGTCGCACGCTGCCCGCGCTTCTTTGCGCGGGATTCGTATGGGCCGCCCCGGCGGCGTACGCCCTCTCGTCGGGGGAGATCATCAAGCAGGGGATCGAGGCGCTCCGCGACGGCAAGGCCAAGCGGGCGCTCGAGCTCTTCACGCAGGCCCAGAAGCTGGATCCGAACGGCGCCCGTCCGCACTACTTCATCGCCGCGGCGCTGGAGCGGCTCGGCGAGCCGGACAGCGCCAAGGCCGAATACACCACCGCCATCCGGATCACGCCCAAATACGTCGAGGCGCTGACCGGGCTGGGGAACCTGCTCCGCAAGCAGGGGAAGCCCGAGGAAGGCACGGCGAGGCTCCAGGAGGCCGTGAAGTACGGCCCCAAGGACGGGCCCGCGCTCTACGCGCTCGGGCAGGCATACCTCAAGGACAAGAAGTTCGACGACGCGCTCGCGATGTTCCGAAAGGGGACGCTGCTCAAACAGGGCCGCGCCCTGTTCCTCGACGGGATGGCACTCTCTCTGGAGGGCAAAGGAGACCTCAAGCAGGCGGAGGAGATCTTCATCCGCGCCCGCGAGACGGACCCGAACAATCTCCGGGTGAGGCTCGATCTCGGCGGATTCTACGACCGGAAGCGGATCCCGGTGCTCGCGGCACCCGAGTATGGGGTCGCGACCGACATCGATCCGAAGAACCCCGAAGTGCACTACCTCTACGGTAAGGCGTTGGTGGGGATGAACGAGTTCAATCAGGGTCTCGCGGCGCTCATGCGGGCGATCTCGGCGGACTCGACCTACTCGCCCGCCTACCTCGAGGCGGGGCGCCTCTACTACCGAGCGAGCCGGTGGGCGGACGCGGCCGAGCAGTTCCGCGTGTACACGGGGTTCAACCCCGACACGGCCGTCGGCTTCGTCGAGCTGGGGCGGGCCCTGGCGAAGATCCCGCTGCCCGAGTCCCGGCAGGAGGCGATCGTGGTGCTCGAGAAGGCGAACGACATGGGGCCGGGGAGCTGCGAGACCGTGGGCGCGCTCGGAAAGCTCTACTTCGAGCAGCGCGACAACGAGAACGCGCTCAAGTATTACGACCAGTACGCGGAATGCGCCGACACGCTCCTGACCGCCGAGGAGAACATGCGGCTCGGGCAGCTCTACGTCGCGACCCAGGACTCCGCCAAGGCGGTGACGCGGCTCACGCGCGCCATCCAGGCGGATTCCTCCTTCTTGAAAGACGCCAATTTCCAGCTCGGGTTCCTCTATTTCGCCCGGAGGGACTACGCGGCCGCGACGCCCTACTTCGAGGCGGCGCTCAAGGCCGATTCGGCCTTCGTCCCGGCCCTTCTCAACCTGGGGCTCTGCAAGCTCCAGGCGAAGGACCCGAACGGCGCGATCGAGACCTTGCGGCGCGCGCTGGACGCGAATCCCAATGAAACCCGCGCGCGGATCTGGATCGCCCAGACGCTGACGTCCCTCGACTCGCTGCCCGAGGCGTTCGAGACGTATCAAGTGGCGATCGCCCAGGATTCCACGAACGCGGACGCCCATCGCGGGGCGGGGCTCGTGCTCCTGCTCCAGAAGAACTGGGCCGAGGCGCAGACGTACCTCGAGCACGCCGTCGCGCTCCAGCCCGACAACCTGCCCGGCCACATCTGGCTGGGCCAGGCCTATTCGAACGCGGGCGACGTGGGGCAGGCGAAAGTCGAGTTCAACAAGGCCCTGGACCTCGACCCGACCAACCGGGAGGCGTCCAAGGGGCTCGAGCTGATACGGAAGTACGAGGCGCAACGTGAAGCCAAGACGGGCGGTGCAAAGCCCTAGGCACGTGCGGCGTCAAGCCGCGGACAGGGAGGCGCGATGAGTTTGGAGGTCCGGACCGTAGGGGACGTCACGGTGCTCACCCCCAAGGGGATGCTTCTGGGAGGCAAGGAGACGGACGAGCTCCAGGGCAAGATCAAGGAGCTGGCCGAAGCTGGGAACAAGAAGCTCCTGATCAACTTGGGGCAGACCACGTTCATGAACAGCGTCTCGCTGGGCGTGCTCATCGCGGGACACAGCAACTATGCCAAGCGAAGCGCCAGGATGAAGCTCTGCGCCGTGGACAAGAAGATTCAGAACATATTCGTCGTGACGAAGCTCTCCCTGGTGTTCGACGTCTATGATTCGGAGGACGAGGCCCTGAAGAGCTTTGCATAGCGGGAGGGGTCGCATAGCGGGGGGTTGTCGGAGCGGGGACGGTTGAGGCATACTACGGCTCACCCTCGGGCCGGAGCTTGGCCGCAAGGTCCCTCTCCAGTCGCCTCGAGCCGGATTCCATGCGGATGGTCGGTTCGCCTAAATGATCGGTTCGTCTAACAGGTTAAGGAGGAAGTCGCGGTGAAACAAGGCGTGTTCATGACGATTGTCGGAGTGGTCGCGCTCGGGATATCGATCGTGGTGTTCATGTTCCTGCCCGAGTACATCAAGAAGGGCGGACCCCTCGTCGCCCTCCTGATCATGCTCTCGATCATGTCGGTGACGTTAACGTTCGAGCGCCTCTTTACTCTCAACCGGGCGCGTGGGAAGGATCCGCTCCCGGCTTTCATGAGAAACGTCCGCAAGAAGATCGACTCGATGGACATCGAGGGCGCGGCCGATCTCTGCGCGAAGCAGCGCGGATCGCTCGCAAACGTGCTGCGCGCCGGCCTCGACCGGTACGCGGTGGTCCGCACGGTCAATCTCGACGTCAAGCAGCGCATGGAAGAGGTCCAGAAGGCGATGGAGGAGGCGAACATGCTGGAGGTGCCGCTCCTCGAGCGAAACCTCATCGCGCTGGCGACGATCGCGTCGATCGCCACCATGGTGGGCCTTCTCGGCACGACGATCGGAATGATCCGCTCCTTCGCCGCGCTCGGGCAGACGGGCTCCGTCGACGCGGTGAAGCTGGCGATCGGCATCTCGGAGGCGCTCATCAACACGGCGGGCGGGCTCGCGGTCGCGATCTTCTCGATCGTGCTGTACAACGTGTTCGTCACGATGATCGACAACTTCAACTACATGATGGACGAGGCGAGCCTCGAGGTCGTCGAGGTCCTGTCGGTGAAAGAGACGGCGAAGTAAATGGCGGCGAAGAAGCTTCGGCGCATCGGCATCAAGATTGACATGACGCCCATGGTCGACGTGGCGTTCCTGCTCTTGATCTTTTTCATGTCCACGTCGCAGTTCGATCCGCCGCAGAAGCTGCCCATCACGATTCCCGACAGCCACTCGAATCTCAAAGTCCCCGACTCCGACGTGATGACGATCGGGGTCGGGAAGGGCAACGAGATCCTCTGGCAGATCGGCAAGAACCCCCAGGAGTTCACGGACATCGTGAATCTGGAGTCGGTCGTGTCGGAGCAGCGTAGGCGGAATCCGCGGCTGCGCGTGGCCATCAAGGCCGACAAGTCGTCGGACTACGGGACCATGGAAGACATCATGGGGATCATGCAGAAGACCAACACGATCACGTTCAGCCTCGTCACGGAGCTCATCGCCAGCCAGAAGACCGCGATGACGCACTAGGCCGTCGCGGATTGAATCGGAAGGAGCCATAGTCCATGGGTGCGGTAGACACCCCCGAATCAAGCGTAAAACACAAAAAGGGCAAGAGGCGGAAGCCGAAGCGCATCGGGATCAAGATCGACATGACCCCGATGGTGGACGTCGCGTTCCTGCTCCTGATCTTCTTCATGTGCACGACCGTCTTCCGGAAGCCTCAGGCGCTCGAGATCAACCTTCCCCCCGATCCGAAGGCGAAGGTGGAGATCGCTGAGTCCAACGTCATGACGCTCCGGGTGATCGCCCGTCCCGACACGACGCAGGGAGACGTGCGCGCGTTCTGGCGGCTCGCGAAGGATCCGTTCCAGGAGACCGACGTCGAGAAACTCCAGCCGATCTTCGAGGTGGAAGGGAAGAAGAACCCGAAGCTGGTCGTGCTGGTGAAGATCGACCGGATGGCCAAGTACAGGTACATGGTCGACATCATCGACCAGCTCCAGTTTGCGGAGCTGAACCGCTTCTCGCTGGCCCCGCTCGACCCCGCCGAGAAGCAGGAGGTCGAGGCGCTGTGACCTCGACGGCCATGGTCGACCTCTCCCAGCGCGTTCCCATCGGCGCCGCCGATCTGAAGGCGAACGCGCAGCGTCTGTTCCGAAAGGCGCTGGTCATCTCGGCCGCGATCCACCTCGGGCTGGTCGGTATCTACATCCTCTCGACCGTCTGGAAGCCGAAGGACGAGGCCGCCTACACGGGGCGCGTGATCCGCATGACCACGCTGCCTCCGCCTCCGCCCCTCTCGGCCGCGCCGCCGCCTCCCGTCATCCCGATCAACCAGGAGATCGTGAAGCCGACGATCGGGACGCCGGTCCCCGTGCCGGACGCCCAGGCGCCGGAGCAGACCATCATGACGCAGCAGGAGATCGCGGCCATGACCGCCCCGGTGGGGCTGGGCGGATCCGGCAAAGACTCCCTTGTGATCGCGACGGGCGACGATCTCCCGAGCGAGGGCGAATTCGTCTACTATGAGGACGAGCCGGTGCCGGTGACGCAGGTCCAGCCCGCCTATCCGGAGTTTGCGCGGGAGGCCCAGATCCAGGGCAAGGTGGTGCTCCATGTCCTGGTGGGGAAGGACGGCCGCGTCAAGAATGTGAAGGTGATGCGCGGGGTCACGGGGCTGAACGAGGCCGCCGTGGACGCGATCAAGAAGTGGGTGTTCAAGCCCGCGTTGAGCAACAACAAGCCGGTCGCGGTGTGGGTGGAAGTGCCGATGGACTTCCACTTCTAGCGGTACCGCCGCTTCGCGGCGTTTCGAATTCGCACGGGGCCTCCCCCTCGGGAAGGCCCCTTTTCCTTTGACAGAGCGGGCGCGCTCCGGCTAGGCTGACAGGCCATGGTTTCTCGCTTCAAGCCACGATTCCGCAATCGGTTCCGGCTTCTCCTCGCCGCCTTCGCGGTGCTCCTCGCCGCCGGCGCGGCATGGGCCAAAAGCGGGATCGAGGGACGGATGCCCCACCAGAGCGGCCTAGTCGAGCTGTACGTGACGGGCGGGATCTTCATGCATCCCATCCTGCTCTGCTCGGTGGTCGGGCTCGCGATCATCTTCGAGCGACTCTATTTCTTCGCGAAGGCCCGCACCGACACCCGGCGGCTCATGAGCGAGCTCCTGCACGTGCTGCAAGATCAAGGCTTCGAGCCCGCGCAGCGGATGCTCCACAGCAGGCGCGGTCCGATCGCTGCCGTGCTCCACTCGGGACTCCTCCGCGCGAAGAAGGGGCCCGAAGCCGTGGAGAAGGCGATCGAGACCGCGGCGTCCATCCAGACCGCGGCCATGGAGCGAGGACTGATCTGGCTCGCCACGGTGGCGAACATCGCGCCGCTCCTCGGGTTTCTCGGCACCGTGTCGGGGATGATCCACGCGTTCGAGGCGATCGCCGCTGCGGAGGAAGTCTCCGCCAAGCTCGTCGCGACGGGAATCTACGAGGCTCTGATCACAACGGCCATGGGGCTCTTCGTCGCGATCCCCGTCCAGACGGCACACAACTACTTCGTGTCGCGCATCGACAAGTTCGTCATCGACATGGAGGAATCGGGCGCGGAGCTGGTCGACGCCCTCGCGACCTACTCCAAGCAGTGGGAGACCTTTCTCACGACGCTGAAGCCGTCCGGCGCTCCCGCGGCCCGATGAAGATCCTCAAGCGGCGGCATCCGCACCCCGAGATTCCCCTTGTCTCGACCGCGGACGTCTCGTTCCTCCTGCTGATCTTCTTCCTTTCCACGACGATCTTCGTGACGCACCGGGGGATCTCGCTCGAGCTGCCCCGGCCCGGAGAGCGCGCGATCGTCCTGCCGGCCGACAAGGTCGCGCGCGTTCTCGTCCGCGCGGACCGGACGATTCAGCTGAACGGCGAGGTCGTGGCCATGGGCGCCCTGGGACGCCTGCTTGAGACGCTCCTCGAGGCCCGGCCGGATTTGCTGGTGCGTCTCTCGGTGGATCCGTCCGCGCCCTATGCCGCCATGGTGCAGGCGCTCGACCAGGTGAAGCTCTCGGGCGCCCGTCAGATCGCGATCCAGACCGGAACGGAGCCATGAACATCAAACGCCGCGCGCGCCATCGCAGCGTGATCCCGGCCGCATCCATGGCCGACATCGCGATGCTCCTGCTCATCTTCTTTCTGAGCACGGCCATCTTCAGGCCGCGCGACGCCGTCTCCGTGCGCCTGCCCGGCGCCTACGCGGGAGAGCGGTTCCGAAGGGAGGAAGCGATCCGCGTTTGGATCGGGCCCGGGGGCGATGTAGCGTTCAACGACGCGGCCGTGCCGCTGGATCGCGTGGGCGAGCGTCTCGCCGCGAAGCTCGAGCGGAACCCCCGGCTCCTGATCGCGATCTACGCGGACGCGAGCGTGCCGTACGGCACGGTCGCACGGATCCTGGA
>JACQPZ010000088.1 GCA_016207265.1 Candidatus Latescibacterota bacterium
GACCGGGATCCCGGCTACGGTCGCGATTCTCCAGGACCAGCGCATCGGTGATCTCCGCCGCCCTCTGGCGGCCTACGCGGCGGGAGCCGCCTTCAACTTGATGGCGACCGGCGCATCCAGCGTCACCTTGAGCTTTTGGCCGGCAGGGAGAACGATCTGGTCGCCTTTCGTGGCCACGGCGACGCCCGTGCCGAGCACCGCGCCGACCGCCGCCCCTTTCAGGATGTCCTTCTTCCCGCCGAGGATGCCGCCGACCACGCCTCCCGCGACGGCGCCCCCACCGATCTCCACGGCGCTCTCCTTGGCGTCGCTCTTTCCCTTGAGGCGGAAAGGCTCGCAGGAGATCGGGTAGCTCGTCCCGTCGCTCATCGTCAGCTCCGTGAAACGGAGCGTCACCTCGGCGGCTCCGGCGATGCGGCCGGCCCCCTCGACGTGCGTCACCTCTCCGTTGATGGTCGCTCCCGCGGGCACGACCGTCTTCTCATTGACGCGCACGGGCTCGAGCGTCCGGAGCGAGATCCGGTCGCCGACTTTGTTCTTGCCGGTGTCGATCGTGTTCTGAAGCGCCGCCGTGAACGAGGTTCCGGCGACGAGGGTCTCTTCCTTTTCCTTCTCCGCCACCGCTCCCATCCCGCCGCATCCGACCGCGAGCGCCACGAGAACCGCGCAGGCGACCAGGGAGCCGAGGGTGCGGATTGCTTCATTCGACTTCGATCGGAGCATCTGGCCCTCCTTTCACATACGTGCTCGTGATCCAGCGACCGCAGTCCGACCTAGTCCCCCGGCTTCAGATAGCGCGTCAGCCAGTCGTGGACTTCGCGGTTCCAGACGAGCGAGTTCTGCGGCTTGAGCACCCAATGATTCTCGTCGGGGAAGAATACGAGACGGGCCTCGACGCCTTTCGCTTTGTACATGTTGTACGCGGCGAGGGCCTGCGTGTGCGGCACGCGGTAGTCCCGTTCCCCGTGGATCACGAGCATCGGGCTCGTGAAGCCGCGCGCGAACCGGACCGGATTCCAGCGGTCGATCGCCTCGAGCCGGTCCCACGGCTCGCCGCCGTAGGATTTGTGGCGGCCCTGCGTGATGTCGCTTCCATACTCCGCGAGGAGGTCGAACACGCCGGCGTGATTAATGAGGCACGCGAAGCGGTCCGTGTTGCCCGCGATCCAGCACACGAGGTAGCCCCCGTAGCTCCCGCCGGTCGCGGCCATGCGTTTGGGGTCCACGAATCCGGCGCGGATCAGGACGTCGGTGGCCGTCATGATGTCGGTGAATGGCTTGTCGCCGTGCCCGCCTTGGATGCACTCGGCGAATGGCTGTCCCCACGACGTCGAGCCGTGGAAGTTCACGCACGAGACGACGTAGCCCGGCGCCGCGAAGGCCTGCGGATTCCACCGGAAGTGGAAATTGTCGCCGGCGATTCCGTGCGGGCCGCCGTGGATGACGTGCACGAGCGGCCACCTCTTCGCGGGATCGAAGCCCGGAGGCAGGACGACGAACATCTGGACCCGGTCCCCCTCCGCCCCTGCGAACTCGATCTCGCGCACCTCACCCAGGGCGATCTCGCCCATGAGCCGATCGTTGAACCGCGTGAGCTTTCGAAAATCGCCGCCGTCGATGCGGCACGTCGCCGCTTCGGGCGGCGCCGAGATGGACTGGTGCGTGAAGTACGCCCGGGCGTCGCGCCCGACCTTGAGCCCCGCGATGGTCCCGTCGCCCGGGAGGCGCTTCGGCGTGCCGGCGCCATGCGGCATCACGAAGAGAGCCACGCGGGCCCGATCCTCGGTCTCGAGAACCAGCGTGCCGTCGGGAGCGAACTCCCAGAGGGACGGGGAGCGATCCCAATCCTCGGTGAGGACCGCGTGCGTGCCCGCCGCGCGGTCGTATCGGACGATGCGGACCTTGTCGGCGTAGAAGTACGGGTCGCGCTGCATTCCGTAGTAGATGGACGCCCCGTCGGGGGAGTACCGCGGGCGCTGGCAGTCGGCCGAGCCCTTGGGCGTCCCTTCGGGCGTCAGGCAGCGGACCGGCCCTTTGCCCGTCGTCGGCACGGCGTAGACCGCCCAGCGCATCAGATGATGCGGCGGCCGGCTCGAGTTGGCCGCGAAGGCGATCTCCGAGCCGTCCGGCGCGATGTCGTACTGGCCCGAAGGCTCCATCAGGTCGAACCACCCCGTCCCACCGGGCGTGAGATCGGTAAGCTCCCTCGTCGCGAGATCCAGAGCGAAGAGGTGCGGCGTCTCTTCGTCGGTCAGCCAGCGGTCCCAGTAGCGATAGACCCGGTCCTCCGTGATGTGGACCTTGACCGGATCCTTGGTCCGCTTCTCGAGCAGATCCTTCGTCCCCTCCGGGGTCGGCGCAGCCTTGTAGAGCATTGCGACGAAGGCGATACGCTTCCCGTCCGGGAACCACCTGGGGTCGAGGACGCCGAGGGGCAGGTCGGTGAGACGCTCGGCTTCGCCGCCGTCGAGGGGCATAACATGGATCTGCGGCTTCTCCTCGCCGCGGCTTCGAACGAAGCAAAGGAGCCGGCCGTCGGGAGAGACGCTGGGTTCCGCGCTCGAGTGCTCGTCCGAGGTCAGCGGGCGGGGCTCGCCGCCGCCCGTCGGCACGAGCCAGAGCCTCTGCTTCCCCTTGTTCGCTTCGATGTCGTAGTTGGTTACGGGAACGACGACGGCCGATCCGTCCGGGGTCGGCGCCGGCGCCCCGACACGCGCGATCTTCCAAAGATCCTCGGCCTTGAGGCGGCGACCCGAGGGGTTGGCGGCGGGGTAAAGGACCGCGGTCTGGCTCTCGGCTACGTGCAAGGCTTCCCTCCGAAGGGACTCCTGGGACCCTCGCCGGTCGCGCGGGCCCCATCCGGGCACTAGGAATCGCCAAGTATACGGCTCCCCGGTGTCCATAGCCAGGCTGGATAAGGCGCATGAAAAAAGGGCCGGATCCCCGCTGGAGGGGATCCGGCCGGAGGCTGCCGCATCGCAGCGGCTATTGCAGCGTTATTGCTTGGACGCCGAAGGAGCGTTCCTTGGGTCGTCGGAAGGGTTCACGTACGTGATCCCCCAAGGGCCCATCCCGTGCACTTGGATGACGGTTTCCCCTTTCGTCCACGCGAAATGGTGCATGCCTTGCGGCATGGCGGAGAAGCTCCCCACGGGGTACTCCTTCGCCACCGTCTCATCCCACTTGTCGCCCATTCCGAGGTAGAACATGCCCTGAAGTACCGTCATGTGCTCGACGGCGGGATGCCAGTGGGGCGGCACCTTATAGCCGTCGGGAACCCGAACCCGGAAGGTGAAGGGACCCGGGGCGGTCAGATTGCCTTCGAGCACCGCGATCTTCGCGCCTTTCGGCAGCGAGGGAGGGGCGTCCTGCCACTTGACGTCGGCCGGCATGACCGTGATGTGGTCCATATGCTCCGCCACCACCTCGGGCTTCTGGGGAGCGGTCGTCTGGGGAGCGCCGGACTTGGCAGGGGCGGTCGTCGGTGGCGCGTCCGACGCGAAGGCCGCCGCGGCCCACGCAAATGCGGTTACCACGATCGAGGCGATGATCCGCTTCATTCTCTGATCCTCCTTTGTGGATGTTCGTGCGCGCGTCGGGATCCGACGCATGGATCAGGTTCCGGATCCTAGCACATCCCGCGACTGGATCAACCGGACGTGGGCGCGCTCGAGCTCCCGCTTCGCCTCGGCGCCGGTCCGGGGGTCCACGGGCCGCGTGGCGTCGAGGACCACGAATACCTCGACGTCCGGTAGCAGGCGGCGGGCGTCGAGCGCGCTCCACCGAACGCAGTAGTCGAGGGCCAAGCCCGCGACGTAGAGCCGCTTCACGCCCCGGGAGCGCAGCGCGCCGTCGAGCCCCGTCGGATTGCGGCCCGCGTTGTCGGAGAAACCCGAATAGCTGTCGACTTCGGGGTCATACCCCTTCCGGAACACGGCCTGGAGGAGCGTCTGGTCGAGCCCGGGGTGAAGCTCCGCGCCTCGGGTCCCCTGAACGCAGTGGTCGGGCCAGAGTGTCTGCGGCAATCCCCCCAGCGTGCCCAGGTCGAACGGCTTCTTCCCCGGATGCCGGCTCGCGAAGCTCCCGTGGTTTCTCGGGTGCCAATCCTGCGTCGCGATCCGGACCGGAAACCGCTTGAGGAGCGCGTTGATCACCGGGAGGACGTCGGCGCCACCGGGGACCGGCAGCTCGCGTTCCTCGGAGATGAACCCGTTCTGAACGTCCACGACCAGGAGCGCCGCATCCCGCGCGGTCACGATCCCGCCTCCTCCCGCGTGGTCACGATCTCGCCGCCTCGATGAGCCGGGTCCGAAGCTCATGCAGCCCGGGGCTCAGGCCGACCCGATAGCGGTGCGGGTTGAGAAAGCGGAGCGTCCCCTCGGGCAAGCGCGAGAGCTGCTCCGCCGTGTGGTTCGCGATCGCGCTGAGAGCCGCCGGACGGCACGTCCGCATGCCGCGCTCCATGGCGACCGAGCGCACGTCCTCGACCCGCGCGTCCTCGGGAATCGGCGCGTGCCGGAGCGGCTGGGTGGGATCGAACGCCTCCACGCCCGGCCCGACCCGCTCTCCGTCGAGGGCGATCACGTCCATCTCGAATCCCCCGTCGGGTCGGACGACGCGCCAGAGCCGCTTCCGTCCGGGAAGAGTGCTCTTGGCGGGATCGCTGCTCACCTTGAGCTTCGGCGTCTCACCGATCTGGACCATCTTGTAGATTCCGCCCAGCGCCCCGCCGCCCGGCCCCGCCCCGGTCGAGAGCTTCGTGCCGACGCCGAACACGTCCACGCGTCCGCCGCCCGCGCGGATCGACTCGATCACGTGCTCGTCGAGCTCGTTCGAAGCCATGATCTTCACCCGGTTCAGCCCGGCCTCGTCGAGCATCCGCCTCGCCTCCCGGCTCAAGTAGGCGAGATCGCCTGAATCGAGGCGGACGCCGACCAGGGAGTGCCCCTCGCGCTCCAGCTCCTTCCCGACTTTGATCGCGTTCGGGATGCCGCTCTTCAGCGTGTCGTACGTATCGACGAGCAGCACGCAGGTGTCGGGGAACGATCGCGCGTAGGCCCGGAACGCGTCGATCTCGCTCGGAAACGCCATGACCCAACTGTGGGCCTGCGTGCCGGAGACGGAAAGACCGTACGCATAGCCGGC
>JACQPZ010000089.1 GCA_016207265.1 Candidatus Latescibacterota bacterium
GGCGAGCACGAGAAGCAGGAGGGAGAGCGTGCTGAGCTTCTCCTCGGGAAGCCCGCGCTTCGCCCCCCGGCTCAGGAAGAGCTGGATTCCGACGAGAAAGGCGATCGCGAGGAGCAGCCCGTAGCTGTGAAGCTCGACGCTCCCGACCCTCAGAATGGTTGGATGCACGCGGTTCTCCCGATCCGTATCCGCGCCGGCCCGATCAGTATTCGCGCCAGCGCATCGCGACGTTTTGGATGAGGCCTACCTGAAGGAAGCTCGCCACGAGCGAGGATCCGCCGTAGCTCAGAAGCGGCAGGGGGAGGCCGGTCACGGGCGCGAGCCCTACCGTCATCCAGATGTTGACGAGCACATGGTACAGAAATATCGACGTCATTCCAACCGCGAGAAGCCCGCCGAAGCGGTTCCTCGCGCGGTGCGCCACGCGGATTCCACGGAGGATCAAGAGCAGGTACAGGAGCGCGACGAACCCCGAGCCGACGAACCCGGTCTCCTCTCCGACCACCGAGTAGATGAAATCGGTGTGCTGCTCGGGCAGGAACGCGAGGCCCTTCTGGGTTCCGTGGAGGAACCCCTTGCCGACCACCTGGCCCGAGCCGATCGCGATCTTGGACTGGATGATCTGATAGCCGGCTCCGTAGGCGTCGGCTCCGGGATCGAGAAACGTCGCGATCCGCTGCTTCTGATACGGCTGGAGGTGATTCCAGATCTGGGGAGTGGCGATTCCCACAAAGAGATTCACCCCGACCACGAGGAGGAGCGGGAGCAGTCGGATCCGCGACCGGTACAGGACGACCGCGAGCAGGCCGAGAAAGGCGAGCCAGGCGGGCAGGAAGAACGAGAGGGCGACGTTCACGAGCGGGGTCACGAGGAAGAAGAGGGTGAGGAGCGGGAGGCCGGACCAGTAGAGCATCGTGAGCAGGACCGCGATGAATGCGACCGACGTTCCCAGGTCCGGCTGCTTCAAGACGAGAAGAAACGGGATTCCCGCGGTGAGAATCGGACGGATCAGATTCTTGGGCTCCGTCAGGTCCTGTTTCCGGCCGGAGAGCTGGTTCGCGAGCAGGATGACCGTCGCCACCTTCGCCAGCTCCGAAGGCTGGATGCGGACGGGCCCCCATGCGAGCCACCGCTGGGCGCCGAGGCCGACGTGCCCGACGAAGAGGGTCAGAACGAGGAGCCCGAGGCCGATGCCGTAGAGGAGATAGGCGGTCTTTCCCTCGTAGACCCGGTACGGCACCGCGGCGACGACCGCTCCGGCCGAGAGCGCGACCACAAGCCACGCGAGCTGCCTGAGGTAGAGGCCGTGCTCCGCGGCCGACGACGACATGGCGGTCGCGCTGAACACGAAGGCGACTCCCACCAGCGTGAGGAGCAGGGTGGCCGCGAGCAGCGGCCGGTCGATGTCGGAAGAGAACCGGGGCGCGATCATGCTAGGGCTCCCGGACCGCGACGGCGGTGAGGCCGGCGCTTTCGGGGGGCGCGGGGTGAAAGAACGCCTGGAGCACCTTCCGCGCGATCGGCGCGGCGGCCGAGCTGCCGTGACCGGCGTTCTCGACCAGGACCGCGACCGCGATGCGCGGGGATTCCACGGGAGCGAAACAGATGAAGAGCGCGTGGTCCTCTCCGTGCGGATTCTGCGCGGTGCCGGTCTTGCCGGCGACGGCGATCGAGTCCAGCCTCGCCCGCCCCCCGGTTCCCGTCGGATCGGAAACGACGGCCGCCATCGCATCGCGGACCAGAGCCAGGTTCCGTGGTCCGACGGGAACCCCCAGACGGAGCGAATCGGGGGGCTCGGGCGCGCGCAGTCCCCGCGGCGGCGTATCGCGAATCAGGTGCGGCGTCCAGAGCGTTCCGCCGTTCCCGACGAACGCCGCGAGCTGCGCCAGCTTGACCGGGGTGAGCGAGACCTCGCCCTGCCCGATCGCGAGATTGAGCGCCACCCCGCGACTCCAACGTCCGGTCCCGAAGTGGCGATCGTACCAATTCTCATCGGGGAAGAGCCCCCGTCGCTCCTGGGGCAGATCGATCCCGGTCCGATCGGAGACCCGAAGCCGCGACATGAACGCGGAGAGCCGCCCGAGGCCGAGCCTCAGCCCCAGCTGATAGAAGTACACGTCGCAGGAACGCACGATCGCGTCGTTCATCGCGAGGCGCCCGTGACCCTCCTTGTTCCAGCACCCGAAGAGGCGGCTCCCGAAGCGGAACTCCCCCGTGCAGGACTGCGGGAACGTCGTGCCCGGGGCGACGGCTCCGTTCTCGAGACCCGCGAGCGCGGTGAACGGCTTCAGCGTGGAACCCGCCGGATAGGCTGCCTGGATCGCGCGGTTGAAGAGCGGATAGTTTCCGCCGGTGCTCAGCTCGTCCCAGCGGGATCGCGTGATTCCGGTCGAGAACTCGTTCGGATCGTAGTTCGGCTTCGAGACCAGGGCAAGCACCTCCCCGTTCGTCGGATCGAGCGCGACGACCGCACCCCGGGCCCCGGGCTCGAAGGCTTCCTCCGCCGCGCGCTGGACGTCGAGATCGATCGTGAGCGTGAGATCGACGCCGCGCTTCGGCAGGATCGGGCGCTTGTCGCCGAGAAGCTCCGATTTCCTCCCCAGCGCGTTCACCTCGACGAATCGTTTCCCGTCCTGCCCGCGAAGGAGTCCTTCCTGACCCCGCTCGATCCCCATCCTGCCGATGAGGTCGCCCGTGAGGTAGTCGGCGTATTGGGGATCGGCAAGCTCCTTCTCGGAGATTTCGCCCACGTACCCGAGGAGGTGCGACGCCATGGGTCCCCAGGGATAGCGGCGCAGGGGCTCCGATTCCACCTCGACGCCGGGGAGCCGGTCCCGATGCTCCGAGACGAACGCCACGGATTTCATGGCGACGTTGCGCATGAGCCGGATGGGAAGGAACGATTGCTTCCGCTCCCGGCCCACCTTCTCGCTCAGGAATTCCACGTCGACGCCCAGGATCGGCCCGAGCATGGCGAGCGTCGAATCGAGCCGGGCAGGGTTTCGCGTGTAGGCTTTGTCGAACGGGTCGATGGTTACCGTGAAGGAGGGCACACTGTCGGCGATGAGCCGGCCCTTCCGGTCCCGGATCTCTCCGCGCGGCGCGGTGAGCACCTCGACGCGGATCCGGTTCCCCTCGGACAGCTCCCGGTAGCGGGCGCCCTGCACCACTTGGAGATAGAAGAGCCGCAGCACCACGAGGGAGAAGATGGCCGCCACCGCGAGCGTGAAGCCGCGCTCGCGATGCCGCCACCCCCCCAGGACCGACGAATCCGCGCGCACGGCTACACTTCGTCCGTGAGGAGGAGCGATTTCGAGATCCGCTCGACGGCCGAGAGCAAAGACAGCGCGAGAATCGTCGTGTAGAGCGCGGACGGCGCCCCGACGAAAACGAAGAGGCGAAGGAACTCGCCCATGTCCCCCGCCGTGTAGATCGTGAAGTAGATCAGGTCGTGGATCAGCATCGCCAGCAGGAAGAAGAAGAACCGGACTCCCAGATTCGAGCGATGGACGCGGAATCCGGCCTTCGCGACCACGAAGCCGACGATCGTCTTCGCGAGGGCGTTGAGTCCCAGCGGCCCGGCCGCGTCCAGATCCTGGACCAACCCCACGCAGAATCCGCCGACCACTCCGGGGATCGGGCCCCGCATCCATCCGAAATACACGACGAACGCCACGAGCAGATCGGGGCGCGCCCCCGCGATCGCGATCCGATGGACCAGAGTCGCCTGGAGGACCAGGACCACCGCGAGGACGATCGTATCGCGAATTCCCTTCACCGCGTCCTCCCTTCCACGACCGAGTCCGTCGGGGGCGTCCCGGTCCCCGTGGCGACGCCGGCCCCCTCCGGGGCGAGGGCCCCGGGAACGCTGTCCGGGGCGTCGGTCGTGAGCGACGGCATCCGGGGCCCGCGATCCGCGCCCCCGGGCAGATAGACGAGGACCTCCTCCACGGAGCGGAAGTTCACCGAGGGCCTCACCTGGACCTCTTTCATCAGACCGTCGGCCGCGAGGCCCACGCGGGTCACGGTGCCCACCCGGACACCCGGAGGGAAGATCCCGCCGAGTCCCGAGGTCAGGATCCAATCGCCGGGCTTCACGTCCTCCTGGGAGGAGACGTAGAGGAGGCTCAGGGTCGTATTCTCCCCGAACTCCCACTGGAGGACGCCCTCGACGCGGCTTCGCTCGGCGCGCACCGCCACGGCGCATTCGCGGTGAAGGAGGGTCAGCACGCGCGACTCGTGCGGCGCGGCCCGCTCCACCCGCCCGACGAGCCCGTCGGGCGTGATGACGGCCCGATTCGGGAGAACGCCCTCCACCGAGCCCTTGTCGATCGTGAGGCTTCCGCCGAGCCGGTCGAGACTACGCGCGATGACCCGCGCGGCGGAGAGGTCCGAGGGGTTTTCCTGGCTCATCGCGAGGAGCCGCTTGAGCCGCGCGTTCTCGACCCGCTCCGAGCGGGTCGCGTCCGCCTCGATTCGGAGCTGCGCGAGGCGCTTCCTGAGCTTCTGGTTCTCCCAGTAGACGCCCACGCCCCGGTCGAACCACCCGACGACCCAATCGACGGGGGCCAGGATCGTATGCTGCACGAACCATGCGACGCGCGCCTGCTGGCCGCGCCCGAGGAGCATCAGGGAGAGGGAGAGAAGACAGGCTATGGTGAGGGCCGCCCAGTCAGCGCGACGGGCGAAAAGAAGCCGGAACATCGGGCCTCACGCCCGCCGCTCAGTCGCGGACGACCGACATGAGCACCTTTTCGTAGAGGGTGGGATCGTCGAGAATCTTTCCGGTTCCGAGGACGACGCAGGTCAGCGGATCCTCGGCGACGGTAATGGGCAAATTGGTGGCCTCGCGGAGCAGCATGTCGATCCCGCGCAGGAGCGAGCCCCCTCCGGTCATCACGATTCCCCGGTCCACGATGTCCGACGCGAGCTCCGGTGGAGTCTTTTCCAGCGATTGCATCAGCGCGTCCACGATCTGCTGGAGCGGCTCGCTGAGCGCCTCCCGGACCTCGACGGAGGAGATCTTCATGGTCTTCGGGATCCCCGCGACCAGGTCGCGGCCCTTGATCTCCATCTCTTCCTCCTGCTCGAGGCGGAAGGCGGACCCGATCCGGATCTTGATCTGCTCCGCGGTCTGCTCGCCGATGAGGAGGTTGTAGGCCTTCTTCACGTACTGGACGATTGCCTCGTCCATCTCGTCACCGCCCACGCGGATCGATTGCTGGTTCACGATCGAGTTGAGCGCCATCACGGCGATCTCGGTGGTTCCGCCCCCGATGTCGATGATCATGTTCCCGGACGGCTTCCCGACCGGGAGACCCACCCCGATCGCGGCCGCGATCGGCTCCGGAACGAGCAGGACCTCGCGCGCGCCGGCATGCTGCGCCGAGTCCTGCACGGCCCGCTTCTCGACCTCGGTGATCCCCGATGGAACGCAGATGATGATCCGGGGCCGAACCCACGTCCGACGCCTCAGCGCCTTCTGGATGAACTCGCGAAGCAGGTCCTCCGTCTTCTCGAAATCGGCGATGACCCCGTCCTTCAGCGGGCGGACCGCGACGATCTCGTCGGGCGTGCGGCCGAGCATGCTCTTCGCTTCCTTGCCGACCGCGATGACCTTGTTGGTCGTGCGATCCACGGCGACGACCGAGGGCTCGTTCAGGACGATTCCCTTTCCGCGCAGGTAGACGAGCGTGTTGGCCGTGCCGAGGTCGATGGCAACGTCGTTCGAGAAGACACCCATCAACTGGTCGAGAAACATCCGTGCCTCCCGAATGCCGTGGGTCGACATGGTGGGCTTGCTCCCCTGCTCCGTCCGGGCGGGCGGAGGTCCGAATGGCATGAAGTGTGCGGACCGTACCAGACGAGACATCGGGGCGCAAGGCGATTCTCCCCGGAAGCCGCGTTGACAGGCCCGGATACGGGTGCTAGCGTGCCCGAAGGCGATCCTTCGAGCATTGCGCTATGGGAGGGTATCGACCATGGTACGTGCCAACTTGAGGATCCTCACGTTGACCGCCTCGATTTCTCTTCTTGCAGCACTTCCGCTCGAGGCGGCGCCGCCGTCGCTCGTCCCGGGGCCGGGGACCCAGCCCGGCCCGCAGGCCCCCGCGTCGAAGCCGATCCAGGAATACCAGGGACTGGGCGTGGACCGGCAGCTGACGCAGTTCGCGGGGATCGTCCTGGACGTGAGCGACCGGCCGCTGAACGACGTCCAGGTCACGCTGTGCGTGGACGGGCGGCTCGTCGCGTCCTCCACGACCGCAAACGGGGGCTACTACGAAATCAAAGTGCCGTACGACCTGCATAGCGACACCACGACCCTTCTCTGGTATGTCCCGCCGGACAAGACGCTGATGCCGAAGGAAGTGGTCCTCCGGGAGAGCAAGGTGAGCCGGGAGAACGCCCTCATCTCGAGATGCGTTCCCCGCGCCACGATCACGCCCGGCCGGCAGTTCCGCGTCTATTTGTTCGACGCCGCGAACCGCAACAAGGACATCGCCGAGACGAGCTGCCTGCCGTAGGCGGGAGGTGAAGTCCGGGTGCCGGTGGACGGAAGCTCCGAGCGAGCTGGGCGGGAGCGGAGCGACCGGGACCCGGCGAGAGAGGAGCCTCCGTCCACCGGCACCGGGGCTACGCCGCCCCGCGCTGCAGCGCCAGCGCCTCCTCGATCTTGAGCAGCCGCTCTCTCGCCATCCGCTCGATCTCGGGCGGCGGCGTCCGGCGCAGGATCTCGCTGCAGATGTACTGGGCGCGCCCCGGATTGTTGAGCCTCGCCCGCTCGATGTCCGCGCACTTGAGAAGCGCCGTCCACGCCGCGGGGGCGTCGGGGTGATGGCGGCCGTACGCCTCGTACGCGCGGCTCGCGTCGGTCGGCCGCCCCGCCTCCTCGAACCCGCGCGCGACCCGCAGCTCATCGGCGGGCGGAATCGCCACGTCACCAAGGAGGCGCTTCATCTCGTCGTAGGCGTCGCACGCCTCGCTCACCTCCCCCGACCGGAGCAGCCTGCCGATCGCCTCCCGGAAGCGGTCCATCGACCGGGCCGTCTGATGCGTCACCCGATGCACGCGCGCGGCCTGGATCAGGACGTCCGGATCGGCGGGATGTCTTGCGAGGTACGCGTCGTATTCGCCCAGCGCCGCGAACCACTCGCCCCGTTCCGCGTACCGGTTGCCGATGATGATCCGCCGCTCCATCCGGCCTTCGCCCGCGAGCCCCATCAGGAGCCCGAGGGCGGCACCGAATCCCAATCCCGCGAGGTGCGACACGTAGGCCGTCCCCGCCGTCGGCTCGACCAACTGGTAGACGACTTGGAGGAGGAACCAGAGCGCGATCGCGGCCACCGCGGGGAGCGCGAATCGGCTCCCACGGGCGACTCCCTGCAAGAAAAGCATCGTCAGGGCGGCGAATCGGAGTTTCACGAAGTAGAGACGCACCAGAAAGAGACCCATGATCCCGGCGATCGCGCCGGAGGAGCCCATGATGGGAACCGAGGCGAGATCCGGCGCCGCCCGCAACACCCAAGCGGCCTGGGACAGGTTCGAAAGCCCCGCGCACCCCAGGTAGGCGAACAGGAATCGCACGGTCCCGATCCGCGATTCGACCGGGGGGCCGAAGATGCCGAAGTAGATGAGATTGCTGGCGAGATGGAGCCATCCGGAGTGGAGGAAGGAGGACGTCACCGCCGTCGCGACGGATGGCTCGCCGGCGCGCAGGGTCAGCCGGTAGAACTCGGGCTCGAGCCCGGCCGCGAGCTGGAACAGGAGGAACGACCAGATGTTCGCGAACGCCAAGAGGATGGTGCCCCAGGGCGTCCGGCGGACGCTGGCTTCGGTCCCGACGGGGATGTAGAAAAAATAGTACATGCTTGATCGGCTCTCTCCGCTTCTCTACACTACCGCGGGCTCAAAAATGAAGTATTTTCGTCACTTAGGGCTTTCCAGCCAGGGCTGATATCGATGGAGACCGCGACCTCTTCCACCGGCATGGACATGGGATCCGAGCTTCAGCGCGAGCTCAATCCGCTGGAGAACGCGAGGCTTCAGTTCGAGGAGGCGGCCCAGCGGCTCAAGCTCGATCCGAATTTCGTGCAGATCATCAAGGAGCCGCGCCGGGCGACGATCGTCAAGCTGCCGGTCCATATGGACGACGGAAGCTTCCGCGTGTTCACCGGATACCGGGTCCAGCACTCCATCATCCGCGGACCCGCGAAGGGGGGCATCCGCTTCCACCCCGACGTCACGCTGGAAGAGGTCATGGCGCTCGCGGCCTGGA
Source organism: Candidatus Latescibacterota bacterium (assembly GCA_016207265.1). Classification (GTDB taxonomy): domain Bacteria; phylum Eisenbacteria; class RBG-16-71-46; order SZUA-252; family SZUA-252; genus WS-7. The sequence goes on from JACQPZ010000089.1 coordinate 8,276, forward strand.
TGACCTGGAAGTGCGCGGTCGTCGGCATTCCGTTCGGCGGCGGGAAGGGCGGGATCGCGTGCGATCCCACGAAGATGTCGCGGGGCGAGCTGGAGCGGCTCACCCGCCGCTACACCGCCGACTTGATCGACGTGATCGGACCGGAATCGGACGTGCCGGCGCCCGACGTGAACACGAACCAGCAGACCATGGCCTGGATCATGGACACCTACTCGATGCACGCGCGCCACACGGTCACGTCGGTGGTCACCGGGAAGCCGCTCGAGCTGGGCGGCTCCGCGGGCCGGCGCGAGGCCACCGGCCGCGGCGTCCTGTTCGTCGTGCGCGAGGCCGCGAAGAAGCTCGGCATGAGTCTCAAGGGCGCCAAGGTGGCGGTCCAGGGGTTCGGGAACGTCGGATCCGTGGCCGCCGAGCTTCTAGCGAAGGACGGGGCGCTCATCGTGGCCGTGAGCGACGTGCACGGGGGCGTCGCAAACCCCAAGGGCCTCCACCTCCCGACCCTCCTCCGGCACGTCGAAGCGAAGAAGACGGTCGCGCACTTCCCCGGTGGAACGCCGGTCGAGGGGAAGAACATCCTCGAGATCCCCTGCGACATTCTGATCCCGGCGGCGCTCGAGAACCAGATCACGAACAAGAACGCAGGGCGCGTCAGCGCGAGAATCATCGCCGAGGGAGCCAACGGTCCGACGACGCACCAGGCCGACAAGATCCTGAACAAGGCCGGAGTGATGGTCATCCCCGACATCCTCGCGAACAGCGGGGGGGTGACCGTTTCCTACTTCGAGTGGGTCCAGGACCGCCAGGGGTACTTCTGGCGCGAGGATGAGGTGAACCAGCGGCTCGAACAGATCATGGTCCAGGCGTTCCACGACGTGACGCACATGGCGGAGGAGCACAAGGTCTCGCTCCGGGTCGCCGCGTTCATGCTCGCCATCAAGCGGGTCGTGGACGCGATCCAGCTCCGCGGCGTGTACGCGTAGCCCGGCGCAAGAGCCCGCACCAGGGCCGGCACTAGGATACCAGCCCCTCGTCGTAGACCAGGCACCCGCGGCCGGGATCGAGCGTGGCCTTCGCCCCGAGCGGGAGGGGAAGGTTTCTCCGGCCGTGCCCCGCCGCGAGGCCCATGAGAACGGGAGCGCCCCCCGCTCCCAGATGATCGAGCAAGACGTCGCGCAGCGGAAGCTCCCGACGTCCCGGCCTCGGCACGCAGTGCACGAATCTCCCCAGAGCGGCCCCCCGAACGCCGCGGAGCGCGCCCGCCAGATCGAGATGGGCCAACATGCCGTCGATCTTGTAGGGAGGCTCGTTCACCTCCTCGAGGAAGAGGATCGCGCCCCGAAGCGAGGGGAGGAACGGGGTTCCCGCCGCGTAGTGGACGAGCGTGAGGTTGCCCCCGAGGACGCGACCCCGGACGA
>JACQPZ010000082.1 GCA_016207265.1 Candidatus Latescibacterota bacterium
CGTCCGGCAAGGGTTCGGTGCCGTGGAACCTGATCTCGAGGAACGGGCAGAAGATCGTGAGCGGCGTCTATCTCTATTCCGTGGACACCGAGCTGGGCAAGGAGATCGGCCGGTTCGTGATCATCCGATGAGAGGGCCGGAGCGACCCAACCGTTCGTGGGAGAACCGAGGAGGCATTTCGTGAATCGAGCGATGGTGTTGATCCTGTGCTTGCTGCTCCCCATGACCGCGGAGGGCGCACAGATCTTCGAGAAGGTCGGGACCCTGGGCGGCCAGTCCCTGAAGATCGGCGTGGGCGCGCGGGCCGCGGCAATGGGCGACGCGTACGTCGCGCTCGCGGACGACGCGACGGCGGTTTACTGGAATCCGGCCGGAATCGCCCGCCTCTCCGGCCAGTCCGTTTCCATCAATCACACGTCCTGGCCGGCCGAGATCCTGTTCGACCAAGCCGCGTACGTGTTCTCGGTGAAGTGGATCCCGGGGATGCTGGGCGTGAACGTGCGGGCGCTCACCATGAGCCGCGATCTGGTCCGGACCACCTACCTGCCGGAAGGGACCGGTGAGACCTTCGACGCCGGGGAGTGGGCGTACGGCATCTCCTACGCGCGATCCCTCACGGACAAGTTCTCGGCAGGGTTCTCGGCGAATTACATCCAGACGGGGCTCGACGACGTGAAGGGAAAGTCGACCACGTTCGATTTCGGGACGCTGTACGACATCGGCGTGCTGGGCGCGAAGATCGGGATGTCGATCCAGAACGTCGGGAGCGACATGACGTTTCTGAACGAGAAGGTGAAGATGCCCACGTTCTTCCGCGTCGGCGGATCGATGGACGTGATCCAGCGGGGGGATTCACGGCTCATCACCGTGGCGGAGTTCACCCACCCCTCGGACAATTCCGAGAAGGTGAATTGGGGCGCGGAATACGCCTTCCACGACTATCTCTTCCTGCGCGGCGGGTACAAGTTCAACTACGACACCGAAGGGATGACGGCCGGCCTGGGCGTGAAGTTCCCGCTTACGATCGCCAAGTCGTCGGTCGCCCGCGTCGACTACGCGTTTCAGGACCTCAAGTTCCTCGGAAAGGTCAACCGCGTGTCGCTGAATCTGAGCTTCTAGAGGTCCCGCGCCGTGAGGCGCCGATTCCATCCTGCGCCCGCCGCCCTCGCATCGGTCGCCCTCCTGGTTTCCCTCGCCTTTCCCGCGGGCGCATCCGTCGGCGTGGAGACCCCCGGCGAGCCGAACGTGTCCACGGGCGACCTCCGCTTTCACGCGAACGCCGTGGCCTACCGCCAGGGAGCTTCCGACGCGCGCGCAGAGTTCTTCATCCGCATCCCCTACCGGGAGATCCGCTTCGTCCCCACCGGCGACCGCTACGAGGGGCGGCTCCGCGTGACCGTGGAGCTTTCGCGGGAGGGCGGACGACGCGTGGGGTACGAGCAGAAGGAGGCGCGGCTTCAATCGACCGACCTCGCCGCGACGCAGGATTCGCTGCTTGGAGAGGTCTACACGGTGGGGCTCGTAGCACCGCGGGGCGAATACCGCTTCCGGGTCACGGTGGAAGACATGAATGTGGCCCGACGCGGCCTGATCTATCAGATGAAGAACAAGAAACGCCAGGGAGAGGTTCGGGGGCAGATCGACATGGGTGGCTGGATGTTCGCCGACCCGGCGCTGAGCGGCATCGAGTTCGCGTGGAGCGTCCGGGATCGCACTCCGGAGTCGTCGTTCGGGAAAGGGGGGTACGACGTGCTCCCGCATCCGAGCGCCTATTACGGGCTCTTTCGGGACGTCGTCTCGGCCTACTACGAAATCTACGACGCTCCGCCTCCCCCGGAAGGTCGCGCCTATCGGGTCCGATCGATGATCCTCGGCTCGGCGGGGGATACGCTGATGGAATCGATCGATTCGCTGCGCGCGGCCGACGGCACGGCATGGCCGCACGTCGTGCGGGCCGACGTCGCGTCGCTCCCCACGGGACACTACCGGCTCAGGCTCGACCTGCTCGACGATGCCGACGCCCCGGTCGCGACCACTCAGGCGGAGTTCGACATGCTGTGGGAGGCTGAGTCCTGGAGCCCGGACGCCGTCAATCTCTACGACATCGCCGCCTCTACGCTGATGACCCAGACGGAGGCGGACGGATTCCGCGAGCTCTCCCGGGGCGCGAAGGAGGAAGCTCTCGGGAAGCTCTGGCGCTCGATCGATCCCACGCCCGACACGGCGGAGAACGAGTTGAAGCGTACGTTCCAGGACCGCGTCGACTACGCGAACGCGCACTACACGGTGTTCCAGAAGGGGATGTTCAGCGACCGCGGGCACGTCTGGATCCAGTTCGGGGAGCCGGACGAGATTCGGATCGAGCGGATCCCCGTTTCGGACAGGACGCTCGGGGTGGTCGCGGAGGGGCAGATCCCGAAATCCTCGAAGGACCTCCTGACCCGGCCCGACACGGGTATCGCCGACAGCCGCCCTTACGAGATCTGGACCTACCAGCTGAGCGGGCGCGAAGTCGTCCCCCGCCACCGGATGAACGACGTGAGCGGAGGGATGAAATTCGTGTTCGTGGACGAGCATGGCTACGGCGAGTACACGCTGCGCTATTCCTCGGTAAGCGGCTTTCGCTGAGCCGCCCGCGATCCGTTTCGGCTTGACATCTCCGCCATCCACGCACTATGATCCCTGCCCCTAACTGTCTGTAATACAATTACTTCGGGGAGGCCCAGGATGCGGATCGGCGTGCTGACCGGCGGCGGCGATTGCCCCGGCCTGAACGCGGTCATCCGCGCGATCGTCCACCGCGCGATCAAGGGTTACGGTTGGACGGTCCTCGGCATCCGGCACGGATGGAGGGGGCTCCTTCAGAGCGAGCTGGACGAGCTGGATCTCAAGGCCGTTTCGGGGATTCTCCCTCGGGGCGGCACGATCCTCGGCACCTCCCGGACGAATCCCTACATGGAGCCGGAGGGCGAGGTCCGGATTCGGGCCGAGCTCAAGAGCCGTCGGATCGACGCCCTGATCGCGATCGGCGGCGAGGACACCCTCGGCGTCGCGTCGAAGCTCCACCGGGCGGGGGTTCCCCTCGTCGGGATTCCCAAGACGATCGACAACGACGTGAACGGAACCGACTACACGTTCGGCTTCGACACGGCCCTCTCCATCGCGACCGAGGCGATCGACCGGCTCCACACGACCGCCGAATCCCATGACCGGGTGATGGTGGCGGAAGTGATGGGCCGCCACGCGGGCTGGATCGCGCTCGAGGCGGGGGTCGCCGGGGGAGCCGACTTCATCCTCCTCCCGGAGTATCCGACCTCGATCGAGGAAGTCTGCGGGGTCGTCCTGCGGCGCCACGAGCGCGGAAGGAATTTCAGCATCATCGTGGTGGCGGAGGGCGCGCGGCTCCAGGACGAGGCGGGCGGTCCCGTGATCGTCCAGGGCGAGCGCCGCGACGCGTTCGGTCATGTGCGGCTGGGTGGAATCGGCGCGACGCTCGCGGAGCGCATCGAGCAGCGGACCGGGTTCGAAACGCGCTACAGCGTCCTCGGACACATCCAGCGCGGCGGGTCCCCCACCGCGTTCGACCGATTCCTCGGAACGCGGTTCGGCGTCGCCGCGGTCGATTTGGTTCAACGACAGGGATTCGGAAGGATGGTCGCCGTCCGCGGGTTCACGATCGTGGACGTCCCGATCTCCGAGGCCGTCGGTGCATTGAAGACGGTCGGCCCGGAATTGTACGAGCTGGCAAAGGTGTTCTTCAGCTAAGGGGGAACGATCGTGCGCGTGGGGATCAACGGGTTCGGCCGCATCGGGAGGCTCGTCGTCCGGGCGGCGCTGAAGCGAGACGAGGCCATCGAGTTCGTCGCCGTGAACGACATTACGGACGCGGCCACGCTCGCGCATCTCTTGACCTACGATTCGGTGCACGGGGTCTGGCCCGAACGCTTCACGGCGCAGGATGGGCACATCCGTGTCGGCCGTCGATCGATCCGGGTCCTCTCCGAGCCGAAGCCCGATGCGCTCCCCTGGAAGGACCTCGGCGTCGAGGTCGTGCTGGAGTGCACGGGCAAGTTCACCGACCGGGACAAGGCGGCCGTGCATCTCGGGGCCGGCGCGAAGCGCGTTCTCGTTTCGGCGCCGGCGAAGGGGGCGGACGCGACCTTCGTCATGGGCGTGAACGAAACGACGTTCGATCCCGCGAAGCATCACGTGGTTTCGATCGCGTCCTGCACGACCAATTGCCTCGCGCCCGTGCTTTCCGTGCTGGACCAATCGTTCGGAATCGAGCGCGGTCTCATGACGACCATTCACGCGTACACGAACGATCAGCGGGTGCTCGACGCCCCCCACAAGGACCTTCGCCGCGCCCGCGCGGCGGCGATGGCGATGATCCCGACGAGCACGGGGGCCGCGAAGGCCATCGGCCTCGTGATCCCCTCGCTTCAGGGGAAGCTGGACGGCATCGCCGTGCGCGTGCCGGTGGCGGACGGCTCCGTGATCGACGTCACCGTCACGACCACGAAGCCGGTCGCGGTGGCGTCGGTGAACGCCGCGATGAGCGAGGCCGCGAAGGGCCGGCTCAAGGGAATCCTCCAGTACAGCGAGGATCCGATCGTCTCGCAGGACGTCGTCGGGAACCCTCATTCCGCGGTCTTCGACGCCCCGCTCACCATGGTGTCGGGGGACCGCACGGCGAAGGTGTTCGCGTGGTACGACAACGAATGGGGTTTCTCGAACCGGATGGTGGATGCCCTCCTACTTCTCGGGTGCGGGCGATAGGCGCGCCATGGCCTTCCGGACGCTGCGCTCGCTCGAGGTCCACGGGAAGCGGGTCTTCGTGCGCGTGGACTTCAACGTCCCCCTCGCGGCCGACGGGAGCGTTTCGGACGACGCCCGGATCGTGGCGGCGCTCCCGACCCTTCGCTACCTCATGGAGAAGGGCGCGCGGCTGATCGTGGCGTCCCATCTCGGACGCCCGAAGGGGAAGCGCGACCCGAGGCAGAGCCTTGCGTCGATTCGGGAGCGCCTGGAGCGGTACCTTCGAACGCCCGTGGGATTCGCCGAAACGATCACGGGGCCCGAGGCCGAGCGTCTGGCGCGCTCCCTCTCGGACGGGGGAGTGCTGCTGCTCGAGAACCTCCGCTTCGACCCGCGGGAGGAGGCGAACGACCCGGAGTTCAGCCGTGCGCTTGCAGCGCTGGCCGAGAGCTACGTGAACGATGCCTTCGGGGCCGCGCACCGGGCCCACGCGTCCACCGCCGGGATCGCCGCCCACCTCGCCGATAGCGCCGCCGGATTCCTCATGGAACGGGAGCACGAGGCGCTCCGCAGGCTGCTCGAGAGCCCCGAGCCGCCGTTCGTCGCAATCCTGGGCGGCGCCAAGGTCTCCGGAAAGATCGACGTGCTCCGGAATCTCCTGTCCCGCGTCGATCGCCTCGCAATCGGCGGCGGCATGATGTTCACGTTCCTCCGCGCCATGGGTCGCGGGACGGGACGCTCCCTCGTCGAGGAGGACCGCGTCCCGCTCGCGCGCGAGGTTCTCGCCGGCGCAGAGGCGGACCGGAAGCTTCTCCTGCCGGGCGACTGTCTCGTGGCGAAGGACACGTCGGGTTCCGATCCCGGGCGCGTGGTCGCGGCGGAGGCGATCCCGGCGGATCTCATGGGGGTCGACATCGGTCCGCGCTCGCTCCAGGCGATCGAAACGATGCTCGGCTCGGCGCGCACCGTGTTCTGGAACGGGCCGATGGGCGTCTTCGAATCGCCTCCATACGCGGGCGGCACGAGGGGAGTCGCGGAGGCCGTGGCTCGAGCCACCGGCCGAGGAGCCTTCACGGTCGTCGGGGGAGGCGATTCGCTGGCCGCGATCCGTAAGGCCGGATTGGAGCACAAGGTCAGTCATTGCTCGACGGGCGGCGGCGCTTCCCTCGAATTCCTCGAGGGAAGAACCCTCCCCGGATTCGCCGCGCTCGAGTCGACCGCCAAGGTCTCCCGGTGAGCCGAATCCTGGCGGGCAACTGGAAGATGAACCTGGGACTCGCCGAGGCGCGGGCCCACCTGCGTTCGATCGGCGATCGGATGCCGGGTCCGGAAGCGTTGGCGGTGGTCGTCTTTCCGCCTGCGACCGC
>JACQPZ010000083.1 GCA_016207265.1 Candidatus Latescibacterota bacterium
ATCCAGCGCGGTCTCGTCGAGAGCCCGGTTCAATCCCAGGATTCCTCCGAAGGCCGAGAGGGAATCCGCCTCGCGGGCCGCGAGGAGTGCCTCCGCGGCGGACGGTGCGAGCGCCGCCCCGGATGGATTGCGGTGCTTCACGACGACGGCGGCCGTCTCGTCGAACTCGCGAAGGAGGGAGAGCGCAGCCTCCACGTCCAGGAGATTGTTGTACGAGAGCGTCTTTCCCCGGATCTGGACCAGCGACTCGATCGCGCCGTCGGATTCAGGGGCGTAGAGCGCCCCCTTCTGCCCCGGGTTCTCGCCGTACCGCAGCTCCTGAACGAGACGGTACCGTTGCTCGATTCGCGGAGGCAGCGCGCCGGCCGTGCCGGCGCCCGAGGCTGCGTCGGCGCGGCCGAGATACCGCGCGATCGTCGCGTCGTACTCCGAGGTGCGCTCGAACGCGCGGCGGGCGTAGCGCTCCGCCATCTCGCTCGGGATCGTCCCCCGGTTTCGCTCGAGCGCTTCGACCACCTGGGCGTACTGGTCCGGGCTCACCACGACCAGAACGCCGGCGTGGTTCTTCGCGGCGGCCCGGATGAGCGCGGGTCCCCCGATGTCGATCTGCTCGATCGCTTCCAAGTCGGAGATCCCCGGGCGCCCCACCGTCTCCTCGAAAGGATACAGGTTCACGACGACCATCTCGATCGAGACGATCCCGTGGCGGTGCCGCTCCTCCTCGTCGGAAGGGTGCCCCCTGCGGTAGAGGATCCCTCCATGAATCGCGGGATGGAGGGACTTCACGCGGCCTCCGAAAAGCTCGGGATAACCCGTGATCTCGGAGACGTCGCGGACGGAGATTCCCGCGTCCAGGAGCGCGCGCGCGGTGCCGCCCGTGGACACGATCTTCACCCCGTGCCGCGCGAGGCCGTTCGCGAGGTCGATCAGGCCGGTTTTGTCCGAAACGGAGAGGAGCGCCCGGCCGATCCGGATCGGGCTCACGGGCTGGGAGGGCCCCCGGTGATGGCGGCGAGCGCTCCTTCGTACCGGCGGCTCGCTTTCTCCACGACGTCGTCGGGAAGGCGCGGAGGGGGCGGCGTGCGGTTCCAGGCGACGGAATCCAGGAAGTCGCGGATCACCTGCTTGTCGAAGCTGTCCTGGGAAACGCCTTCCCGGTAGGTCGCGGCCGGCCAGTAGCGGGATGAATCGGGGGAAAGCGCCTCGTCGATCCATAGGACCGCACCGTCGCGCTCCCCGAACTCGAATTTCGTGTCCGCGAGGATGAACCCGCGCCGGAGCGCGTGCTCGGCCGCCGCCTTGTAGATCGCGAGGCTTACCGCGCGCAGCCGCTCGGCGACCGGCCCTCCGACGATCGCGACCATGCGGTCGAACGTGATGTTCTCGTCGTGACCCTCGCTCGCCTTCGTCGCCGGCGTGAAGATCGGCTCGGGGAGCTTGGACGAGAGCGCGAGCCCGGGCGGGAGCGCGACGCCGCACACGGCTCCGCCGGCCCTGTACTCCTTGTACCCCGATCCAGCGAGGTACCCGCGGACGACGCACTCCACGTCGTATCGCTTCGCGCGCCGCACGAGCATCGAGCGGCCTTCGAGGAGCGCCGGGTGCCGGGAGTAGGGCTCGGGAAACGACTTCAGGTCGGTCGTGACGTAGTGGTTGGGCGTGAGATCGCGAAGCCGTTCGAACCAGAACCGCGAGATCTGGGTGAGGACCCGGCCCTTGCCGGGGATCCCCTCGCGAAGCACAACATCGTAGGCGGAGACCCGGTCGGTCGCGACGATGAGGAGACGATCCCCGATCTCGTACATGTCGCGCACCTTCCCGGAGTAGTCGGGCTTCCGTCCGGGAATCTCGATCTCCCTCATCGCGCGCTCGGTCGCTCTCATCCTCGGTCGCGTCCCTTCGTCGTGCCGGATCCGGCCGCGGTCGGCCCCGGTCCTGCCGCCCCGGCCGGCGCGTCGGGCCGCTCGATGAGCACGGCGCGTCCTTCGCGACGCACGGCCCCGCGCTGGATCAGCCCGATCGCGTCCACGTAGAGGCGCTGCTCCACGGGGAGGAGGCGATCGGAAAGCGACTCCTCGGTGTCCCCGGGAAGCACCTCGAGCGGGGCTTGCAGCAGAATCGGTCCGGTATCCATTCCCGAATCGACGAAGTGGACGGTGGCCCCCGTGACCCTCACGCCCGCTTCGATGGCTTGGCGCTGCGCGTGAAGGCCGCGGAACGCGGGGAGGAGCGACGGATGTACGTTCAGGATCGGCGCGCCGATCCGGTCGAGGAGATCGGCGCTCAGGAGCCGCATGAAGCCGCATAGAGCGATCAGCTCGATCCGCTCCTCGCGGAGGATCTCCAGAAGCTGCCGCTCCGCGTCCGGATGGAGTCGGGATCCCGCCGTATCGGGCATGAGCACCGTGGTCGCCACTCGGAGCGCCCGAACCCGTTCGATCACCGGCGCTCCGCGCCGGTCGGAGACGACGCGGGCCACGTCCGCGCACAACCGGCCGTCCCGCGAGGCTTCGATCAGGTTCACGGCGTGGCTCCCCCGACCCGACGCCAGCACGAGGAGCCGCAACGACTTCACACTTCAAGCTATACCATCCGGCCCCCTCGTTCTCAAGGGGATTGTCCCGGGCGGGCTACACGCTGCGTCGGATTCCAGGGGATGAGCTCGGGAGCCGGGTGCGCGCGCGTCGAGACGTAGATTCCCCCCTCGACGAACGTCAGCCGAATCGAGCCTTCCGCGTCCGTCCTCAACACGCGAGTGCCGCGAAGGAGACAGCGCCCAATCGTCGCGCGATCGGGGTGGCCGAACCGGTTTCTCTCTCCGCATGAGATGATCGCGATCCGCGGCCGAATCGCGTCGAGCCAGGCCGCGTCGCTCGAGGTCTTGCTCCCGTGATGCGGAACCTTGAGGACCGCGGCCGGTCCGACCGACGGAACGAGCGCGACCTCCGCGTCCCGCTCGACGTCGCCGGGGAAACAGACCGAGCCCCGGCCCATGGAGACCATCGCGACCAGGGATCGGTTGTTCTCCTCCGTGTTCGCCGTTCCCGCGTGCGGCGGCGTCGGCGCGCGCAGCACTCGGATGGGACGGTCCGCGCCGAGGGTGATCGTGGTGTCGGACCGGATCGGCGCGAGCCGCCCGCCCGCACGCTCGAGCCCGCGCCGGATGGGATCGCGCCACGGAGCGCCGGGATCGCTCCCGTTCTCGTAGACGGTCCCGATGAACCCCCGGGCTGCGAGCCACGAGAGCCCGCCGAAGTGGTCGCGATGCGCGTGTGAGAGGATCGCGGCATCGACCCGGACGATCCCCTCGGCGCGGAGCGCGGGCTCCACGGCGTAACGACCCTCGTCACGGGACTCCGAGGAAGGGCCCGCGTCCACGAGGAGCGTTCCGCCGGGCGCCTTCGCGAGCAACGCGTCCCCCTGTCCGACATCCAGCGCGAGCAACCAGGGCGTCTTACTGCTCGATTGCCTCGCCGACGGGACGAACCCTACCCCCCAGGAAACGGCCAGGGCTGCCGCGGCCGTCCACATCGCCGCGCGCCGGGAGGCACGGCCGCGCTCGATCCGCGACCGCTCCCACACGGCGGCCGCGACGAGAAGCGCGAACAATCCTGCGACGATCGCCGGGGTCGGGGGCACCGAGCGCACGGGCACGGGGGGGATCGCGCCCGCGATTTGCGCCGTGAGCCAGAGCATGAGGAGTCCCGGGACCTCGACCGCTCCCGCCGCGGCGGGAGCGAGGGCGGGCAGGATTGCCGCGCAGCCGAGGTGGAGAAGCATCGCCGCCATGAACGCCCCGCAGAGAGGAATGACGGCCAGATTCAGGATCAGCCCGGCGATCGGAACCGCCCCGAACTGGACGACCTGGATGCCCAGGGTTCCCGCCTCGGCGAACGCCCCCTGGCGGGCCAGCGAGACGATCGCCCCCGCGGCCGCTCGAGCGCGCGACGCGATGCCTGATCCCGCGTGGGTCAACTCCCGAGACGCGGTCAGTCCTCCCGCCGCTGAAAGCCCCAGCACCGCGGCGAACGAGAGCTGGAAGCCGGGATCCGCCAGGACCCCGGGATCCCCGATCATGAGGAGGAGTCCCGCGAGCCCCCACGCGGCGAATGGGCGCACGGCCGTTCCGCGGAGCCTCCCCCCGCGCATCGCGGTCCACAAGATCGCGGATCGAACGGCCGACGCCGGCGCGCCGACGAGCAGCACGTAGGCCCACAGGAAGGCGAGCTCGGTAAGGAGCGCGGGGATCGCCGGCAGCCTCACGGCCACCACGACCACTCCCACGATCGCCGCGAGCACGCAGACATGGAGGCCCGAGATCGAGAGGATGTGGATCGTGCCGCCGTCCCGAAAGGCGTCGCGGACCGAAGGGGCGATGCCGGATCGGTCCCCCAGCGACATGCCGCGCGCCAGCGCCGCGACCGGACCGCTCAGGTCCCGCGAAAACATCCTCGCGAGGCGGTGACGCATGAGCCCGCTCCAGAGAACCTCGGATTCGTGCGGCTCCGGGCTCAGCGCGATCGTGGTCGGATCCAGGTCGACCGTGCCGGAGAGGCGAAGACGCTCGAGCCATCGGCCCGGGGCTCCGCAGCCTGGATTGCGCGCGTCTTCCGGCGGGCGGTACTCGCCACGAAGCGCGATCCAGAGTCCCGGCGAGGCCCACGTGGGTTGCGGCGCGTCCCGGTCCCAGCGCAGGACCAGCGTCGCCCGGCATGACGCTTCGGTCGATCCGACGCGCACGGAGCGCGCCTCGAGGAGGACCGTCGCGCTCTTGGCGTCGGCCGGCACGGTTTCGACAATGAGTCCGGAAACCTCGATCGCGGTCCGACGCGGGTGGACCGGAAGCGGACGGGCTGCTCGGTCGGCTTCGGCCCGAAGGCATCCTCCCGCCGCGAGGAGCGCCGCCGCCCCGCTCATGATCTCGATCGGGCGCACGATCCCTCGCGAGACGGACCGGTTGGGGCGCCTCCCGCCGGCCAACGCGGCCGAGAGGGAGAGCGCGCCGAGCAGGCCCGCCGCGACGCGGAGGGTCGATTCCGCTGCGGCCGGGACCGGTGCGGTCCCGGCGGCCGCGTATCCCATCAAGAGCAGAAGCCAGAGCCGGACGGGCACCGGCAGATGCGCCGGCCCGGCCGCGAATGCGCGCAAGAATGTGCCGCCGCTCGGGGCGTTGGAACGTGGCGCGCGGGCGGTGAGACCGCGGCGCGCGCCGGCCCTGCATCAGGGGGCGGGCCGATCAGTCCTTGACGGGGATCGTGAAGATCTCGGAGTAAAGCTCGCGACCCGCGGCGCCGACCGCCTTGAAATAGACTTTCACCTGACGGGTCGCGTTACGAACGACTTCGGGAGGCAGGAGCGCCGCGAAGGACTTCGAGGCCTCGTCGATGCGGGTCATCCGTCTCGGCTGATAGGAGCCGTCGGGAGGAGCGGCGTACACCCAGATGGCCATCGATCGATCCCACTCGGCCTCCGGGAGCGAGATCGTGACCGGGAGCGGGTTCGATCGCGAGACGGACGCGGGCGGCGTGAAGCGGAGCGGTTCCTCCGAATTCGCGCCGAACTCCCCCGTCACGAATTGCTCGCCGCCGGCCTTCACGTCCAGCACCGAGATCTGGGGCGGGAACTGGCGCCGCACGACGCGGACGCTGTGCGTTCCGGGTTTGACCTCCACGGTGAGCGGCGTGACGCCGCGCATCTCGCCGTCCACCCAGACCGGGTCTCCCCGCCCGGCCTCGAAGCCCGTGTCGCTCAGGAGCGCGCTTCGGATGGTCACGCGTCCGGCATCGGGCGCCGGTCCGGCGCTTCCGACCAGCTCGACGCGCGCGCCCTGGAGCACCTCCACCTCCTGGGCGGTGGTGTTGAGCCCCGGCCCGCCGAAGCGAACGAGGTGTTTTCCCACGACCACGCTGTCGAGGACGAGCGGCGTGGAACCGGCGTACGCGCCGTCGAGATAAATGTCGAGCAGCCTCGCCGGATCCGAAGACCGGAGCGAAACGGATCCGAGGAGTCTCGAATGAAGGGCGAGGCGGGCGCCCTGGGTCACCTCGACCGTATCGCGCAGCCCGCCGTAAGCTCCCCAATCCATTTCGATCGTGTGGATTCCCGGCGCGATCGAGACGTCCGTCGCGGGCGTCCGCGTTTCGAGCGCCGCGCCGTCGATGCGGACCGACGCGCCCGGAGGATCGGTGTAGAGATCCAGCCGTCCGCCGGTACCGAACGGCATCGCCGCCTCCTGGATCTTCGCCTTCGGGGCCCCGAGAATCCCCGGGACGATCGCTCGGATCAGGAGCGCGACCGCGATGATCGCGAGCGCGCCTCCTCCCCAGATGGCCCCCCATTCGTACCAGGGCCTCCTCTCGATGAATGATTCGTGCGCCCCGGGCCGGGGCAACCCCACGTCCAGGCGCGGAATCCGCGTCGCGGTGTCGGGGAGCGGCTCCAGGTGGGCCGGGGCTTTCGGACTCTCCGGAGTGTCGATCGAGGGCCCGATCGGCTCCGCCTCGAATGATCGCTCCGCCGGCTCGGCTTCGAGCGACCGCCCGACCGGCTCGACTTCGAGCGAGCGCTCGATCGGCTCGATTTCGAGCGGCGCATCCACCGGTTCGCCGGCGCTGCCGGTCGTCTCCTCGCCGCGCGGGTAGGCGGAAAGGCTCGGAGCGGGCGCGTCGGGCACAATCCTTCGCGCGTCGCGCTCGTCCGAACGCTCCGCCGAGGCGACGAAGATCGCTACGCGTCCCTTGTCCGACGAGCCCTGGACGGCGGCATTCAGGAACGACCCGGCATCGCGAGCCGCGGAGAGATCCCGCGCGAGCACGCTCAGCTCGCCTTCCCGAAGCGGGTGCGTCGAGAGGACGTAGCAATCGTCCGACTGCGCGAGGACCGGAACCAGCTCGAGCTTCACTTGTGTTTCGGAGCCGAGCGAACCCGGCGGCGGCCCGGGGCTTTCGTGCCCGGGGGCGCGCCCCAGGCGGGAAAGGGCTCCCTCTCGGAATCGATAGCAAGGGCAGTCGCCGGCGATGAGCGCCATGCCCTCCCCTTCGGTGAAGAGAAGCACGAGGGTCGAGATCCAGGTCCGCTCGCGCTCCGGCCTCGCCATGAGCTCCCCGTGCACGGCGCGCAGGGTAGCGATCGCGCGACGGAGCGGAGTCTCGCCCGACTCGCTCCTCGCAAGGAGAGCAAGCGAGAGCTTCTCCTTGACCCAGATCGTCGGGTCGATCACGTCCGCGAACGTCATCGCGCCCCGGGCGACGAACGCGAACCCCCTCTCGGCATCGAGGTGGGCGAGCGCACCCTCCTGATCCGGATTTCTCACGAGTCCTTCGATGCGGATCGGCTTCACGACGACGGCACCCATCGGGAACGCAGAATATGGGGGGCTTATTCCGGTGTCAACCCGGCCTTCTTCGCCATGATGGCATGGCACTTGCCTACACACCATGGTGTTAACGCGCTTCAGTTGGATTGAGGGCCCGGTCCGAGGCCTGGCCGGCGATCCGGGCATTGAGGGTTGCAATCTGCACGCCCGCGGGGTAGCCTCGCCGGGCCGCAACGCAATCCGTGCATCACCTGATCATGTGCTCATATCCGGGCGGACGGCTCTACTGACGAGGCCTCGAGTCCGCCGGGAAGGTCCGACAACCGACGGAGGCCCCGTTGACCCGAATCGCCACAATCGGTTTCCTCCTCGCGGCCGCCATCGCGGCCGCGGAGCCCGGCCGCGCCGTAGCCGCGGCGTTCGGTCCCGACCTGCCGTCTTGGGCCGAGGCCGGTCCCGTGCGGGCCGAGGAAGGGCGGAGCGCGCCCGCGGGAGAGACTGCGAAGCCTGCTCCCGATCCGCTCGAGCCGGCGCGCGCGGCTCTCGCCGAGGCCCAATCCCGCGCCGAGGCCGGGAACACACCGGCGGCCCTCTCCGCGATCCAGTCGGGGCTCCACACCCTGGAGGGGATGCCCCAGGCGCGGCCGGGCGTCGGGGCGCTCCGAGAGAAGCTCGAGTCCCTTCGCGACCGATGCGTCGAGCTGAACGCATCGGAACACGCGCCCAAGACCGACGCGGCTTCCCGCGAGAACGACGCGCCGCCCGCGCTCAAGCCCGTGCGCCAGGAACGAAACGAGCGCGTGGACAAGTGGCTCGATTTCTTCACGGGGAACGGCAGGCAGCAGTTTCAGCTCTGGCTGGAGCGATCCGGAAGCTACATGGACCTCCTCACGAGGAACCTGAGGGCCGAGGGGGTGCCGGAGGAGCTTGCGAACCTCGTGTTCGTCGAGAGCGGCTTCAACATGCACGCGCGCTCGGTCGCGCGGGCCGTCGGGCCCTGGCAGTTCATCCGGGGCACCGCGAAGATCTTCGGGCTCAAGGTCACCCCGTACGTTGATCAGCGGCGCGATCCGGAGCTCGCCACGCGCGCCGCGGCGCGTTACCTGCGCCGCCTCTACGAGATGTTCGACGGAAGCTGGCCCCTCGCGCTCGCCGCGTTCAACAGCGGCGAGGGCACCGTCCAGCGCGCGATCCGGCGTCAAGGCACGGACGACTACTGGTCGCTGCGCCTCCCGAGGGAGACCGAGGAGTACGTGCCCCAGTTCCTCGCGGCCATGGAGATCGCCTCGGATCCCGAGCGTTACGGCTTCGAGCTTCCTCCGAACTCGCCGTTTCGGTTCGACGAGGTCGTGCTGCGCGGGCCGGTGGACTTGAAGCTCCTGTCATCCTTGACCTCGATCCCGATGGACGAGCTGAAGAAGCTGAATCCGATGTTCGTGCGCCACCGCACTCCCGCAGGCCCGGATGGAACCACGATCCGGGTGCCGAAGGGATCCGGCGGAGACGTGCAGACCCTCCTCGCGTCGGGCTACCGTCCCAAGCCGCTCTCGAAAGCGGAGCTGCGCGAGGCCGCCCGCGCCCACCACCTCGAGCTTCGCCGTCATCCGCGGCGGCATGCGTCCAAGCACACCCACGTGGTCCGACGCGGCGAGACGCTCTCCGAGATCGGCCAGCGGTACGGTCGAAGCGTGAAGGCGCTCGCGAAGCTGAACGGCCTGACGAGCGCGAGCCACGTCCGCGCCGGACAGAGAATCCGGCTCCAGTAGACGCTCAGCGGCTGAGCCGGGCCTCGGGCTCCAGCACCTCCCCGCTCGCGAGCCCGCCCTCGGGGAAATCCTCCTCGATCACCTTGGCCGCGACCCGGCAGTTCCGTCCGACGCTCGCTCCCTCCGGGATCCGCGTTTCCTTTCCGATGATCGTGATGCCGGAGCTCAGATGCTCCGGGCATTCCCGGTTCGGCCTGAAGTCCTCGCCCGCGCCGACCTGCGCGCGGGCGCCGACATGCACGCGCTTGTCGAGGATCACCCGATCGACCCGCGCGCCGTGACCGACCCAGGATTCGCCCATGATGATCGAATCGCGCACGACCGCCCCCTCCTCCACGACCGCGCCCGGGAACAGGACCGAGCGCTCGACCGTACCGTTCACGATGCTCCCGTGCGTGATGATCGAGGTCCGGATCCCTGCGCGCGTCCCGACGCGCGCAGGCGGGAATTCGGTGCTCCGCGTGAAGATCGGCCAGCGCGGATCCTCGAGCGGAAACCGCGCGTCCGGCTCCAGGAGGTCCAGGTTGGCGCGGTAGTAGGAGTCGAGCGTCCCGATGTCCTGCCAGTACGTGGTGTGTCGGAAAGCGATGACGCGGCCCCCGCGGATCATCTCGGGCAGGATGCTCTTCCCGAAGTCATGGGCCGTGCTCCGCTCCGAGTCGGCCCTGAGCGCGCCGAAGAGGGCTTCGGCGCGAAAAACGTAGACGCCCATCGAGATCCGCCCGGACGGCGGGGACTCGGGTTTTTCGAGGAATCCACGGATCCGACCCTCCCCGTCCGTTTCCACGACCCCGAACTCGCGCGCCGCGGAGCGGGGCACGTCGGTGATCGCCACGGTCGCGTCGGCTCCGCTGCCAAGGTGGGCGTCGATGATCTCCCGGTAGTCCATGCGGTAGACGTGGTCGCCCGAGAGGACCAGGATGTGCTCGGCGCCGCGCTCCCCCACCCGGCTCCAGTTCTGATACACCGCGTCCGCCGTGCCGCGGTACCAGTCGGTCTCCGCCCAGCCTTGAAACGGCTGCAAAAGCTCCACGCCGCCCCGCTTCCGATCGAGGTCCCAGGGGCGGCCGATTCCGATATGGTCCCGCAGGCTGAGCGGCCGGTACTGGGTCAGGATCCCGACATCGAAGATGCCCGAGTTCACGCAGTTCGAGAGCGTGAAGTCGATGATCCGGTACTTCCCGCCGAACGGGACCGCGGGCTTCGCCCGCTTCTCAGAAAGGAGGCAGAGCCGGCTTCCCAACCCTCCCGCGAGGATCATGGCGTAGGAGACGAAGCTCACGTGGCGCTCCGGCCCCCGGGGCGGATCACCGATCCCGCCGGGATCTTTAGCCCCGGATAGTCCCGCTCCGTGACTCCGATCTCGATCAACGTGTTGGAGCCCACGCGCGCGCCCGCCGGAATGACCGCGCCTTTGCCAACCACGCTGAGCCGTCCGCCCAGGTCGCGCGGGAACTCGACGTTGGGCGTGTCCTCGTCGGATCCGAGCGAGGCCCCCTGCCCGATCGCGACCCTCTTGTCGACGATGGCGCGTTTGAGCCGGGCGCCCGACTCGACGCGGGCGTCGTGCATCACGATCGACTCCTCGACGACGGCCCCGGCTCCGACGTGCACTCCCGGAAACAGGATCGAATGGCGGACCGCGCCCTCGACGCGCGCTCCGTGCGAGATGAGGCACTGCCGCACCTCGGCTCCGCGTCCGATCACCGCCGGGCAGCGATCCTCGCTCGGCGTGTAGATGAGCCAGTCGGGATCGTAGAGGTTGAGCGGGGGCACCGGGCGCACGAGGTCCATGTTCGCGTCGTAGTAGGAGCCGATCGTTCCGATGTCCCGCCAGTAGCCGCGATGCGGGAAGGCGCACACCCGTGCCCCTTCCGAGATCATGGGGAGAATCACGTCGCCCACCAGATCGACGGGCGACTCCGGTCGCTCCAGCCGGACGCACAGGTCGGCCGCGCGGAACAGGTAGATCGCGGCGGAGATCGTCTCCCCGCCCGGCCGCTTGGGCTTTTCGACCAGGGCCGTGACGCGTCCGGCCCCGTCCTCGCGGACGTATCCGTAGCGCTCGGGCTCGTGGGAGGGGGCCCGGGTCGTGACGAGGGTCAGCGCGGCCTCGCGTTCCTCGTGCCAGCGGATCAATTCCCCGTAGTCCATCGTGTACACGAGATCCCCGGAGAGAACGAGGATGTGCCGCGCCTGGGCGTCGCGGATCACGTTCCGATTCTGCACGAGGGCGTCGGCCGTGCCGCGATACCAGTTCGTCTCGCTCTGGCGCACGTAGGGCTGGAGCAACCGCACGCCTCCGTCCCTGCGGTCCAGGTCCCACGCGCGGCCGATGCCGATGTGCCCGTTGAGCGACCAGGGAGCGTATTGCGTGAGGATGGCGATCCGCGTCAGGCCGGAGTGGACGCAGTTCGAGAGCGTGAAATCGATGACGCGGTACTTCCCGCCGTAGGGGAGCGCCGAGGCCGTGCGGATCCGCCCCAGCGCGTGGAGCGCGCCGCTCTTTCCGCCCGCGAGAATCAGGACCAGGACCGGAGGGACCACGGTCACCGCCGGCCCTCCCGGGGAGGGCTAGAACCGGTAGGAACCCGAGACGCGGTGGCTCGAGTCGAGATCCCGGTGATCCAGGTAGGCGTAGTCGAGGCCCAGCATCCGGTAGCGGAAGCCGGCCCCCGCGGTGAAGTTCTGCGCTTCGAACCCGGCGCGGAGCGCAAGCCGGCGGTCGTACCAATACTCGAGGCCGGGATGGAATTCGAAGGTGACGCCGCCGAGGTGCGCCTGGCTCGAGAGCCGCTCGTCGGAGAATCCGACCTGGACGTCGAGCGCCCCCGTGAGCACGTGCCGGTGCCCGCGGAACGCCCGCGTCTTGGCGGCGCCGACCCGCAGGGACGGCGCGATGAATTCGCCCGTACCGGTATTCCAGAGAATGCGGGTCGTCGTCGCGTCACGGAGCATCGCCCCCACGGAAAACCCGTTGCGCCCGACGTAGAGGGCGCCCAGATCGATGCCGAAGCCGTTCGATCGGAGACTGTCTCCCAGCCATTGGCGGATGTACTTGAAGTTTCCGCCGACCGAGAACCCTCCGCGCACGTCGCGAGCATAGCTGAAAAGCAGCGCAACGTCGTTATCGCTGTCGAACACGAAGCGGCTCTCGTCCACGACCAGGAGGTCTTCGGGATAGTCGAACTTGCCGTTTCCGTTCTGGTCGATGATGTCAAGGCCGCGCGTGTCGGGGATGTCGTCCACGCCGAGCCGCACGAGGGACACCCCGATCGCCTGCCGGGCCTTCCCGGGCGAGCCGACGGGCATCACATAGGAGAGAAAATCGTATTGCACGATCGAGCCGAACTGCTCGGCGTGCATCGCCGTGATCTCGCGCTCGCGGAGCGTGGAGAGGCCGGCGGGATTCCAATAGGCGGCCGTCCCGTCGTCGGCGAGGCCCACGAAGGCGCTTCCCATGCCCAGGGCCCGGGCCCCGACGCCGATTCTCAGGAACTCGCCCGCGTACCGCGTGGCGTGTGCGCGACCCGGACCGAGGAGCGATCCGCTCGCTTGAAGCGCGACGATGGAGAGGAGCAGCAGGACCTTCGGACTCGGATTCGCTCGGTTCATGATCCGCCGGCAACAAGGTGGGACAACGGGCGCCCTGTACAAGTGCCTACCCCGCCTCCGGTCCCGGGGTTCCCCCCGCGCGCCGGGATCACCGCGCCGCCGACCTCCGCCTGGTCCGGGCCGGCGCCGGCGCGGCGGCCCGCGGGACGGCCACCCGCCGCATGGAGCGCCACACGACGTACTGTTCGATCAGCTCGCGATCTTCGTCGGAGATGTCTGTGAAGCAGCAGGCCACCTCGAATCGCGGCCTCTTCCGCGGTTGCTCGATCTCGGCCACGCGGACGATCACGCCCCGGCACTGCACCATCCGCTCCCGCCTCAGCCTTCGGCCGAAGGGGGGCAGGAGCAGCGTCAGGGCGACCCTCGTGAGCGCGTCGAGCGCGACCTTGCTCTGGAATTGGAGGCCTCCAGCCGACAGATTGATGCTCTCCGTCGTGAGCACGGAGGAATCGCCGCCGAATCCCGCGATCTGCATCGCGAGCTTGGCGACGACGCGCGGCGTCCCGCGCCGGTCCTTCGCCGGTTTGCTCATGAATGCTCCTCCCCCGCGGCCGCCCGGCCGCTGCCGTTATCGGCGCCTGCTTCGGTGCGCCGGGCCCATGCTCGGCCGCAATCCCCTTCCCCGCTTCGGGCGCCGGGACTCCCGGCGCACGCAGCCAAGCTCGATCTCGCGCCGGTCCAGATCGGCGCGGGTCACCACCACGTCCATCGAATCGCCGAGCCCGAACCGATGCCGGCTTCGCTTGGATCGGAACGCGAAGCCATGCTCGGCCAGCGCGAGCGAAGGATCTCCGATCGACCGCTTGGGGAGGAACCCCTCGATGTTCCACCCCTCGAGCCATACGAACACGCCGCCGGGCGTGACGCCCACGATCACCCCGCGGGCCTCCTCCCCCAACCGCTGCTGCGCGAAACGCACCGCCTTCAGCTTCAGGACCGAGCGCTCGGCGTCGTCCGCAACCACCTCGGTCGACGAAATGTGCGCCGCGATCCCCGCGCTCATCCAGGCGCCGGCGAACGCCCACGGGTCGCCGGCATGCGCGCTCCCGCCGTCGAGCAGGTACCGCTTCACGATCCGGTGGTTCGCGAGATCGGCGTAGCGGCGGATCGGCGACGTGAAGTGTGCGTACCCTCGCGCCCCCAGGCCGAAGTGCCCGACGTCCACAAGGTCGTACCGTGCCTTCTCGAGCGCGCGCAGCAGGTACAGGTTCACGAGACGCTCCCGCGTGGTCTTCCCCGCGGTCGCCCACCGGCGGAGCTGCTTCGCGTCCGTGACGAGCGGTGCTAAGCCGGACCGGCCGAGGTATCTCGCGGCCTCGAAAAACGCGCGGAGCTTATCATACCGCGGGCGCTCGTGGACCCGATAGAAAAAGGGCAGCTCTCTCGCGAGGGCCCGCCCCCCCACGATCCGGTTCGCGAGCAGCATGAACTCCTCGATCAGTCCGTGGGTCGGAAGCCGCGTCGATTGGACGAACTCCACCGGTTCCCCGCGCTCGTCGAGACTCGCGCGCACTTCCGGAAGATCGAGGTCGAGCCCTCCCGACTCCATCCTCCTGCGCCGCAACGCGCGTGCGAGCGCATCGAGCGTGGAAAGCGCGGCCGGGATCCCTCCCCCGCCGTCGCGGAGGAGTCGGGCGGCCTCGGGATACGTGAGCGACGCGGCGCTCCGGATCGCGCCCTCCACGACGCGGGCCTCGTGAACCCCGCCCTCCTCGTCCAGATCGACCACGACGCTCAGAGTGAGCCGGTCCTTCCCCTCGACGAGACTGCAGAGTCCCCCCGAGAGGGAGTCGGGGAGCATCGGGAAGGTGGCGTCCGCGAGATAGACGCTGTTCCCCCTGGCCCGGGCCTCGAGGTCGAGCGCCGTTCCGGCCCGGACGTAGTGGCTCACGTCGGCGATATGGACCCCCACGCGGTGGCGCCCCCCGGCGCCGCGCCGGATCGAGAGCGCGTCGTCGTGATCCTTGGCGTCGGCCGGATCGATCGTCACCACGAGGTCTTCGCGGAAATCGGCCCTGCCATGGAGCGCGGCCGACACCGAGGATTCCCCGTGCCGGGACGCCTCTCCGAGAGCGGCGGGATCGAACTCGACGCGCAGGCCTTCCTCGAGGGCGACCATGAGGCTGTCCTCCCGCGGATCGCCGTCTCCAAGGACCGCGATCACGGTGCCCTCGAGCGGATCGGCCGGGGTCCGCTTCAGGCGGACGATCGCGCGGCCGCCGCGGGGAACCGAGCGTCGCCCGTGGAGCAGGAGGGGGATTTCGCCGGGATACTCCGGCCGTGCGGGGCGGAGGATCGTCTGCCGGCCGCGGGGCTCGAGGGTGCCCACGATCCCGGCCTGGGTCCGTTCGAGGACCTCGACGACCTCGTGGGCGTCCCCCTCGCGCCGCGTCTCGACGTACGCCGCGACGACGAGATCGCCGTGGAGCGCTCCGCCCATGGAGTGCGGGGGAATGAAGAGGTCGTCCTCGTCCCCCTCGACCCGGACGAAACCGTAGCCGAACCGCGTGCGTTGCAGGAGGCCGACTCGGGGGCGGGTCATCCTGGTATCGAACAAGGACGCGGTCCGGACGACCGGGCGTCGGGCGGTCCGGACCGCGAGGGGATCAGCGCTTCCTTCGGGCGGAGATCGTGCGCGAGAGGATCAACGCAGCTTTTTCTTGTGCCGATCCCTGCGGAGGCGTTTCTTCCGTTTGTGGGTCGCAATCTTCTTACGCTTGCGCTTCTTGCCGCTTCCCATCGCTCTCCTTTGGGTGCGCGCGCCGGCTCAGCCGCGCACGGATCCCTTGAGCTCGTTCGAGGCCTTGAACACGGGCACGAGCTTCGCCGGCACCATGACCTCGGCGCCGCTGCGCGGATTTCGCGCCTTGCGCGCCTTCCGTTCGCGGACCTTGAAGGTGCCGAACCCTCGGATCTCAATGTGCTTCCCTTCGCTGAGGGCTCTCGAGATGGCGTTCAGAAGCTGGTCCACGATCGTGGCCGTCTCGCTCTTCGAGATCCGGGTCTTGCCCGAGATCTCATCCACCAGATCCGCCTTGGTCATGGACACCTCCACTTCTTCTTGAGAGCGGGGCCCGAATCGTCCGCGCCGCACTCTAGCACCGCCCGGCGGGACGGTCAATCAGCGCAGGCGGTACTCGAGACGCGGTCCTCGATCGCCGAGGCCGGGCACCAGATCCAGCCGCTGCTGGAACAGATCGAGGAGCGAGACGCGACGGCGCTCCTTCTTCACGATGGTGGGGCGACCCGGGATGCCCGCCATGCCCGCCGCGAGCAGGATCGCGTCGTTCAGGTCTCCCAGGCGATCCACGAATCCGTAATCGCGCGCCTGGTCTCCGGAGAAGATCCGCCCGTCCGCGTACGGCAGAATGTCCTCGCGATCCAGGTTTCTTCCCTCGGATATGACGTCCACGAATTGCTCATAGACGTTGGACAGGACCGTTTGCAGAAGCTCGCGCTCCTCCGCGGTCATCGGTCGCGAGAGCGATCCCATGTCCTTGAACGTACCGGTCTTCACGACCTCGAACCGGAGCCCCACCTTGCGGAACAGCTCTTCCGTGTTCGGAAAGCTCATGATCACGCCGATGCTCCCCGTCAGCGTGCCCGGGTTCGAGACGATGGAGTCGGCGGCGCAGGCGACATAGTAGGCGCCCGAAGCCGCGACGCCGCCCATGGAGGCGACGACGGGCTTCCCCTCGTCCCGGACCTTTTCCACCGCCTCGTGGATTTCTTGAGACGCGGCGACGCCGCCGCCCGGGCTGTCGAGCCTCAGAACCACGGCTCGAACGCTCGCATCGCGGCGCATGCGCTCGAGCTGCTCGACGACGCCGTCCGATTCGTCGATGTCGCCGATGATCTCGACGAGGCCGACCCGACGCCCGAGCGGTCCCAGGGGAAGCCCGTCCCGCTCCAGCGTGAGGTTGACGACGAGGAACGCCAGGCTCACCGTCGCGACCGTCCCCGCGAAGAGCAGGGCGCAGCCCACGATCCATCGCTTCACGGCCATACGCGTTCTCCGAGCCAGCGCTGCGGACCGACGATCCAGGTACGCTAGCAAACCGCTGCGGCGAATTCAATCGGAGGGTCGCGCGGGATCGAGTGGGCGGCGGGGTCGCGCCGGCGCGCGGGAGCGCGGAGCCGGTGCGGGAGAGCGCGGGGGGTGGCGTGCGCTCCGCCGAAACGACGGCGAGGCGTCCGGTACATCCCGGATGCCTCGTCAGGACCGTCGCCGTATATTCTGTTCCCCGCCTGTGCCGCGCACCTGGTGCCAGTGAAACTGCGTCGTCTCGTCGAGGGGATCAG